>NZ_JAUBOX010000009.1:0-33961 GCF_036700445.1 Microcoleus sp. T3_B1 | reverse complement strand
CAATCATCATTTACATTATAGGGTTTCCTAGGGGCGGGTTCCACCAACCATAATCGCCCCAAACAAACAATCTCAAAAACCCGCCCCCACCCAACAAACAATCATCAGTAATTGACCGGAGATGATATCAGCGGCAGCCCAAAGAATCGCGAGTAGAAATCCCAGTTTGAGAATTAATCCCGGTTGCCTTTGTGCACAATTCTTTAACTTGTGATCCGTCCATAATTGCATCAGTAAAGTCAGCGCCGGTGATATCAGCTTCCTCAAAAGTAGAACGCAGCAAAATTGTTTCTGCTAATATTGCATCGCTTAAATCGGCCTTAGTAAATTTAACTTGATCAATCATTGCATTAGTTAAATTTGCTCCGTGCAAATTCGCCTCAGTCATCACCGAAGCGCTCATAATTGCTCCCCGCAAATCGGCATTAGAAAAATTAGTCAAGTCCATATTAGCGTTAGAAAACTCAGCAGCCCGCAGCATTTGACCGGAAAAATCACGTCTTGTCAGTTCGGCGTTGCTAAAGGACAGCGGAGGAGCGTAATATTTAGATTGAGCCTGGGCTGGCTGTGGCAGGATGAAGATAGTTAGCGCCAAGAGGAATGCTGCTAGTTGCCGGAGTTTCATAAGTCTGATATTCTCGCAAGGTGGGTATTTCGTAGTGTATCCCGAACTTTGGTCGATCGACTAAACAGTTAAAATCTGAATTAATAGTGATGGAGATGGAAAAAAAGATATGCTAAGTTTTTTCTTAACTTGGATAGTAGCCGCAGTTTCGCTGATCATTACCGCTAACATTGTACCAGGTATGGCGGTGGTTAGCTTTCCGGCGGCGATGCTGGCTGCTGTTGTTATCGGATTGGTGAATGCGGTTGTCAAACCGATTATTACATTGCTGACGCTGCCTTTGAGCATTATTACTTTAGGTTTGTTTTTATTCGTTGTGAATGCAATTTCGCTTTCCCTGGCTTCGTGGTTGGCGAGTGCGTTCAGTATCGGCTTTGCGGTTAACGGTTTTTGGCCGGCTTTGGTGGGTTCCATTGTGTTGTCATTCGTTTCTGGGTTGATTGGTCGATTTGTGAATGCCAATACTTTGTCTCAGTAGTACATTATCCCAGATATTCGATCGGGCAAACTGCAACCGCTACTGTTACAGCAGAACCCGCCCTAACCCCTCCTTGTGAAAGGGGGGGATTTTTGCTGCGAAATATTTGTTTAGGGACTAAAAGCCTTTGCTGGGCGGGCAAGATGCCCACCCCACAAGCCGATTCACTCTTTGTGGAACAGGCATCTTGCCTGTTGTTGAGAATTGTGGAACAGGCATCTTGCCTGTTGTTGAGAATGGTATGGGCAGGCAAGATGCCCACCCCACAAGCCGCTTCACTCTTTGTGGAACAGGCATCTTGCCTGTTGTTGAGAATTGTGGAACAGGCATCTTGCCTGTTCTTGAGAATGGTACAAGATATTAGTTCGATCGCACAAAGTGCCGCGGCTTCTGCTACGCTGGGCGTGCCGACTTGTTTGACTACAATATTTGAAGGATTGGGGACTTCTACGGAACTTAAAATGTCAGCAGCAAAAGTTTTTAACGGCCAGTTTCGCGCTTGACAAAGTTCCAGCAAGCCGACTTCACCTGCTTTAGTGTCTATTGTAGCAATACCTGCGATCGCACTTTCCGCTAAATGATAACCGCGACATACATTTTGAATTGCTGTTTCGATTAATTCTCGCCCTGTTCCGCGTTCACAACCTATCCCTATCCACAACACTCTCGGATGCCACTGAACTTTTGGCAAAACAGATTCCGGCGAAAATCTTCTCTGCGTGAAACTAATCCAAATTCGGGCTTTGATAGTTGATATATTTTCCCCATCCCAATACAAAGAATGTTTTTCTGGCAGACTGTTTTGCCACAAAGTAGAACCAACTTCTTGAATTACTTCGACAGTTTCCCCTCTAGCCATAGCCGCCGCCACTCCTGTCCAGTCACCTTCGCCGCGCCGCCAGCCACTGGGAATGTCTAGCATATCTAAAGTAAATTTATCGCTCATTATTCAGTTATCTATTCTGTAGTTTCACTGATCCCGCAATCTTAAAAAAAACTTAACACTCTGTTTAGTGAAAATTTTGGTAAAATTGTAGCACAAACTACAAAAAACCCAACATTTAAGATGGTAGAACTAAATCAGTTAGTGTTAGAGCTTGAAAGCAACCTCAAATCGGAAGGAGTGAAAAAAGAATGGCAAGAGCGCCGGTCAAGTTGGGTTAGCGGTGTGGCAGCATCAGTTAACCTGACATATCTAGCAGAATTGCTAGTTGAATGGGAATCAAACTTGCAGGGAGAATCGGTTGATATTCAGTGGCAAGAGCGTCGCAACCTTTGGGTAGAAGAATGTCTGGGAGCATCGATTGTTCAAGAAGTATCAAGTTTATTGCTGGAACTTGAAACCAATATAAATTCGGAAGCTATGGCTGATGAATGGCAGCAGAATCGGGAGAAATGGGTACAGCAATTGCACAAGTTTAACGAGTAGTTTCGAGGAGTCAGAGCCTGTAGATATGCGTTTTCAGGCTCGATAATTTCCTAATGACTAATAACTAATTCTTCATCTTTCTGCCAAACCCCATTCAGAAAAATATCTGCGAGTCCTTCAGCCATTTCCTGCATTTGCTACCGAAAAGCATTCGGCTTCCATAATCGTATTTTGACTGAAGGGCGCGACTGCAAACATTCCCAAAAATACCTGAGCGACAATCTTCGGATTCATCTTTGGATAAACTTGTTTTTCCATCGCCGTTTCCAAAAAAGCCTCAGCAAAATTGCTCATTATAAAAAACCAACAGTCTCAATCAATAAAATTTGTACCATTATAGCACAAACTGCAAACAAGACAAAATTTAATATGGTAGAACTAAACCAATTACTGTTAGAGTTTCAAGCCCACCTAAACTGGGACGCAGTGAGGGAAGAATGGAAAGAACGTCGCGACTGTTGGATGAGCGAGGTGTCAGCAGCAAGTGACGAAAAACACCTAGCAAAATTGCTAGTTGAATTAGAATCAAATTATCAGCGAGAAGCGGTACAAAGTCTCTGGAAAATGATCCGTGAAAGTTGGGTAGAAGAATGTCATATAGCATCGACGCTGGAAGAAGTATCAAGTCTATTGCTGGAACTTGAAAGCAATACAACTTGGGAAGTAGTGACGGATGAATGGCAGAATAATCGGGAGAAGTGGGTACAGCAAATGTACCAATTTATAGAGTAATAATTCACTTACTCAAAATCCACTTTCATGGTGAATGATGTCCCTCCTGTGCGGTTGATTGTCTCGCTTCCCTCAATTACTTTAAATCCCGATCGCTCGTACAAACTCAGGGCCCGATTCGAGCTTCTGACACTCAGGGATACCGATCGATAAGAGACTTTGGCTGCTGACAGCAAACGATCCAGCAACTGCGTTCCTACACCCTGATTTGTATATTCTGGAAGAACGGCGATCGCCAATTCCGGGATAGTATGGTCAACCCACCCAAACCCCTTGTCATCCCCTGTAAACAAACGCACCCAGGCGGCTCCTACTGGCTGGTTCCCGTTCAATTCGATTGCTGCGAAGCCCAAATCGTTGGCACGTCCCCAATTTTTGACATATTTCGCAATTAAAGGATGATTCACAACCGCTTGCACCGTTGATTCGCCTTCTTCTGCCATGTGCGCCGCTTCATACAGCATTTGCCACAGAAAAGGCTCGTCTTCCTGCGTTAGCGGCCGAATAGAATAGCGCAAAATTTGGCCCATAACAACTTTTCCCTGTTGCCCTAATTATTCATCTTTCAGCAAAACCCCATTCAGAAAAATATCAGCGAGTCCTTCAGCCATTTCCTGCATTTCCTGCGGAGAAGCATTCGGCTCCATAATCGTATTTTGACTGAAACCCGCGACTGCAAACATTCCCAAAAAAACCTGAGCGACAATCTTCGGATTCATCTTCCGATAAACTCCTTTTTCCATCGCTGTTTCAAAAAAAGCCTCAGCAACATCGCTCATTTTTCCGATGACTTCCAACTGAATTCTGTCGCGCAAATCCGGGTGAAATTGCGCCTCCAAAAAACACACCCGCATCATGTCGCTATTCTCGCGGATATTCAGCATCCGCCGCCGCATCACCTGAGCCACTGCTTTGTAACTGCCCATCTCGCTTAATTCAGTCAGCAAATCCGTCAGCAACTCCACCCATCCTTCCGTCGCCACCTCAATCAAAATCGCTTTTTTATTATCAAAATGCCGAAATAGCGTACCCTCGGCCACCCCCGCCGCCGCTGCTAAATCGCGAGTTGTCGTGCCGTCGTATCCGCTGCGGGCAAACAACCGCTGAGCGGCTTGTAAAATCCGCTTCTTGGTTTCTGTTTCAGAAGGAGGAGACTGATTAAAAATTCGCATGGCTTTGCAATGGGTAATTGGCTACTTGGAACTACGGGAGCTGGACTGAGGGACTAATTGATGTTAAGTTTTAAAAAGAATCTCTGGCATTGAGGGCAAACATTTTTTTGTTTGACAATCCAAAATCCAAAATCTAAAATCTAAAATCGAATGACCCTTTTTGAGATTTGCTGTATCAGCCTAACATCTGCGGCGCAACAGATCGCTTATGCCTCCAAAAATCTTTATCCTGAGAAAAGAATCTCTGGCCACCGAGCACAAACATTTTTTTGTTTGACAATCCAAAATCTAAAATCTAAAATCTAAAATCGAATGACCCCGCAGTTCCAAAAACCCCGTGAAGCGAAGCTATCCCGTAGGGAATCGCCCGATCGCCAAACTCGATTCATTGCCTCCCTGCTAGCCGCTGTACTGCTGTGGTGGGGAATTTCGCCGGAAATCGCCCTCGCCCGCCCCAACCCCGCTAGCGGCTCGCAAGCAGTCTCTGTTCAACCGTCGCTCGATCGAGTAATCAGCCAAGTCAGCGAATTTAAGCTCGACAACGGCATGAAATTCATCGTACTCGAAAGGCCCAGAGCGCCCGTAGCATCGTTTCTGATTCACGCCGATGTCGGGGGCGCCAACGAACCCGACGGCCAAACCGGAGTCGCTCACTATCTCGAACATTTAGCCTTCAAAGGCACGCCAAAAATCGGCACTACCGACTACCAAGCCGAAAAGCCGCTGCTAGAAAAACAAGACCAACTCTTCGAGCAAATGCAAGCAGCCAAGGCCAGCGGCAAAACTGAAGAAGTCGCCCAATTAAAAGCAGAATTTGACAAATTTGAAGCCGAAGCTTCGCAATTTGTCAAGCGCAATGAACTCGGCAAAATAGTGGAACAAGCAGGCGGAGTCGGACTAAATGCCGCCACTTCTACCGACGCCACAATGTATTTTTACAGCCTTCCAGCTAACAAGTTAGAAATGTGGATGTCGCTGGAATCCGAGCGATTTCTAGAACCAGTATTTCGGGAATTTTACAAAGAAAAACAGGTAATTTTAGAAGAGCGCAGGCTGCGAACCGAGAATTCTCCGATCGGACAAATGGTTGAAGTTTTTGCCAACAAAGCTTTCTCTGCTCATCCCTACCGCCGCCCCGTAATTGGCTACACTGAAGACATTAAAAACCTCACCCGCAGCGACGTGCAGAAGTTTTTCGACACTCACTACGTCCCCAGCAAGCTGACTGTTGCGGTGGTAGGAGACGTGAAAGCTTCGGAGGTGAAGCGACTAGCTCAAATTTATTTCGGCCGTTACAAGGCGAAACCAGCCCCTCCAGAATTGCAACTTGTCGAACCTCCCCAAACGCAAACTAAGGAAGTCACGCTGCAATTAAAAACTCAACCTTGGTATTTGGAAGGATACCACAAACCGGCGATGAATCATCCCGACAATGCAATTTATGAAATGATTGGTTCTTTGCTCAGCGATGGCCGCACTTCTCGGCTCTATAAATCTTTGGTAGAACAACAGCAATTGGCGCTGGCTGCTCAAGGTTTCAGCGGTTATCCGGGGGAAAAGTATCCGAATTTGATGTTATTTTACGCTCAAACTGCTCCAGGCCGCACGGTTGATGAAGTAGCCTCCGCTTTGAGCAAGGAAATTGAGCGCCTGAAAACAGAGCCGGTTTCTGCTTTGGAATTGGAGCGGGTGAAAACTCAGGCGAGAGCCGATTTGTTGCGATCGCTCAATTCTAATATGGGCATGGCATTTGCGCTGGTAGACTATCAAGTAAACACCGGTTCGTGGCGAAATTTGTTCAAGGAATTGGAGGCGATCGCGGCTGTTACTCCCGCTGACATTCAGCGTGTCGCTCAGGCCACTTTCCGCCCGGAAAACCGCACGATTGGTAAGCTTTTGCCGCTTTAAGAAGAAGGAAGGCACGACACGGATTTTGACACGGATACACGGATGAATTGTCGAGCGTGAGGCATTCATCAGAAAGAAGAAAAACTCGTTCCTAGGCTAGGCCCATTCCTGAAAACTTAAGACAGAAACCCCTAATAAATGTCGCTTTTAGTCGAGTCTAGATCCCCCTCGCATCCCCCTTAATAAGGGGGGACGAAAGAGAACACTCTTGTCCCCCCCTTCGTAGGGGCGGTGCCCCCGTGCCCGCCCTAGGTTAGGGGGGATCTAGACTTCGCGACAAACAAGAGAGACGGTAGGTTTAACGTTAAGTTGTCACGCCTTGGGCAGAGCCGGGGAACGCAGATCCAGAGGCTCTGCCTCGAATTGTCAACTTAGGAAACATTGGAGAAAGAATGAAAAGGACTAAATTGAGACTGAAAAAAGTAAAGTTATTTCTGCTATCCCTTTGCTTTTTTACTGTTTCACTGGGAACGTTTAATTTGTTACCTTCCTTCGCGGCTGCACCCAAACACTACGACGAATTAACATTCCCGGCGGTGCCAGAAATTAAACTGCCTAAATACACTCGCTTCGAGCTGAAAAATGGCATCCGCGTGTATCTTATGGAAGACCGGGAACTCCCGCTAGTTGGGGGAACGGCGCTATTTCGCACGGGCGAGCGCTTTGAACCTGCCGATAAAATTGGACTGGGAGGTTTGACGGGAGAAGTGATGCGAACTGGTGGCACGAGCCGGCATACGGCTGATGAATTAAATCAGTTGCTAGAACAGCGAGCAGCTTCGGTAGAAACGGGGATTGATGTTAGTTCGGGCAGCGCTAATTTTAGTGCTTTAGCTGAAGATTTGGAACCCGTGTTTGACTTATTTGCAGAAGTGATTCGGGAACCAATATTTGCTAAGGAAAAGTTGGATTTAGCGAAGAACCAAACTCAAGGTGCGATCGCCCGCCGCAATGACGATCCTGACGATATTACCGGTCGCGAGTTTCAAAAGTTAATTTACGGCGATCGCAGTCCTTACGCGCGCACTGTAGAATACAAAACCCTCGCCAATATTTCCCGCGACGATTTGGTGAGTTTCTACCAGAAATATTTCCATCCCAAGAATATGATTTTGGGTATTTCTGGCGACTTTGATACAGCTAAAATGCGATCGCTCGTCGAGCAAAAATTCGGCAACTGGCAACCGACTCAAAGTGCACAAGTGCCTGCACTACCAACGGTATCGCCAGCAAATGGGGGCGGCATATTTTTGGTAAATCAGCCGCAATTAAGTCAAAGTTACGTGCAAATGGGACATTTGGGCGGAATGCTCAGCAGTCCAGATTACGGTGCTTTGGACGTGATGAACGGGGTTTTGAACGGTTTCGGTGGTCGTTTGTTTAATAATGTGCGATCGCGCCAAGGTTTAGCTTATTCAGTATACGCAGCTTGGAGTCCGAAATTTGACTATCCGGGGGTGTTTGTCGCAGGAGGCCAAACGCGATCGGATGCCACAGTACCGTTTATCCAGGCAATTCGGGCAGAGATCGATCGTATCCGCACCGAACCAATTACCCCGGAAGAATTAGCTTTTGCTAAAGATTCCACCCTGAATTCTTTCATCTTCAAATTTGAAAATCCCAGTCAAACTTTGTCGCGATTAATGCGCTACGAATACTACGGTTATCCCGAAGATTTCATTTTTCGCTACCGCCGCAGCATCGAAGCAGCAACAGTTGCCGACGTGCAGCGCGTAGCCAAGACTTACTTGAAACCGGAGAATCTGGTAACATTAGTAGTGGGAAATACGGCAGCAATTCAACCGCCGTTATCGAGTTTGGGAACTTCGGTAAAAGTGCAATCTGTTGATATCACAATTCCCCCAGCGACTTAATTTATTTACTCGTTCCCAGGCAGAGCGAAAGTATTTTGTAGGGTGCGTCGCTGCGGAAACTTCGCTGGAATTTGTAAGTTTTTGAGCGACGCACCTAACTATTGTGTGGTGCGTCGCTGCGAGATTGTCGGTCTTGTTTGTAAATTTTCGATGGCGACGCAGCCTACGGCTAACTAACGAACATCGCGACATTTCAAGCCAGCCGATCGGGATCGACACCCAACTCCCGCAACTTTGCCGCCAATACCTCCGCCCGCTGGCGTTCCTGTTGGGCCCGCAGCCGTTCCTGTTGGGCCTGTTCCGAACTCCACAGCAGCAAATTTCCAGCCTCATCCCACCAGCGCAGCCAATTCATAGTTTGCCCCAGCCGTTCCCCCGACCAAATCCCTAGCCACAAATCCAACTCTGGAATCCGCACCCGTCCCTCAGCATCAGCGGTTTGGGCTGCATAACCACCATTTTGCAGATACCGCACTTCCAGTTTGGGCTCGTAGGGGTCGTAGGTAACATAGGTGGGCACTTGCAAAATCTGCTCGTAGAAGTAGAGCTTGCCATAGGGAGGAGTCGATCGCACCGACAGTTCGCCGTAATCTTCATTAGACCTCTTGCAAAAATAGCTGGGACGGGCTCTCCGGCCCGTCCCACAAAAAGTTTTTTCTCTTGTGGGATGGGCCGGAGAGCCCGTCCGAAAATTTGATCGAAAGGACTTTTGCAAGAAGTCTATTAGACAAAAACTCCATCACCACCGATACCGGCGCACCCTCCAGATTCGGCGTGTAACTGCGGCGAATGGTGTCCTCTGCGACTCGATGCACTTGCGGCGCGTAAAACCAATCCGGTGCTTTGACTACAATCTGCTTATTTACAGTCGCTACCAGTCCAAAATTGGAACCGATTAGGGCGATCGGCCCAATGCGTCCCGCGGCTCCCAGAGCATCGGTGAGAGCGGCAGCAAGGGGCGGTTGTTGAATATTGTCCAGGGGATCGTCCGGTAATACAAAGTCGGCTGGTAGGGCTTCCCAGGTGACAGTTGGTGCTTTGGAACTCGATGGGATTTGAAGAACCATTAGCTCATACCATTTGAGATTTGAGATTTTAGATTGGAAAACACCGATCGGGTGTCGCCCATTTAATTTGTACCTCACTTCATTCATAAAACCGTTATGGTAAGGTGCGTCGCCCGGAACAATCCGCAAGTTTCATTTCTGATCTGACAGCGACGCACCCTACAGATCACTAAGAAATAAAGGAAGTATTTCACCCAAATTTGGTATAAATTCGTAGTGAAAACTTGCGATACAGCTCTCATTATTCTCTCTTAATCAGGTGTTCAGTATGCGTTTAAGTCCTATCTCTTCCCGGTTTTTGAAACTGTTGACGATCGCACTCCTCACAAATCAATTCACCCAGCTAGGTGCGATCGCAAATCCATCGACCCCCGAATCAGTTAATTCTCCCACCATTATCACGGATCAGGACAGCCCAAAGGCCTTAGTGGACGAAGTTTGGCAGATAATCTCGCGTCAATACATTGATGCGAGATTCAATCAGCAGGACTGGAATGCGATTCGTCAACGCTATGTGAATCGGTCCTATGGTTCCTATGAAGAGGCATATCAAGCAATTCGAGAGATGTTGAAGCTACTGGGCGATCCATTCACCGCTTTCTACGATCCAGTCGCATACGAAAGTTTGCAGAGTACCACTGCTAATATTACCCAAACCGGACTTGAAATTATAAATGACCGGGATACTCAAGCAGTTACGATTATCCAGCCTACTGAAAATTCCCCGGCACATAAAGCCGGAATCTTGCCACATGATATCATCACTACAATTGATGGTAAACCAGTCGAAAGGAAGGCTTTTTATGAAGTCCTGACACTGCTACAAGGAAACCTGGGAACCTATGTTACTCTAGGCATTCTTCGTAATGGTCAGCCCCTCACTTTTAGAATTCAACGTGCCAATACAAAAAATATTCCTGTACGGTATCGTGTTGAGGAAACTGCGTTTGGTCGGGTTGGTTATATTCGGCTAAATCACTTCAGTGCTCAGGTTACGGAGGATATGAAGGCGGCGATCGAAGCTTTGGAGAAACAGAATGTAAAAGGCTACGTGTTCGACCTTCGCTCTAATCCAGGTGGCTTGTTGAGAGCAAGCATTGACATCGCTCGGATGTGGCTCGATCGAGGCATCATTTTTAGTATGATTGAACGCGATGGAATACAAGACCAGAACCAGGCCAATCATAGCGCACTCACCCAGAAACCTTTAGTCATCCTAATCAATGATAATTCTGCTAGTGCCAGCGAAATCGTGGCGGCAGCCTTGCAGGAAAATAAACGAGCAAGCTTGGTCGGAACAAGAACCAAAGGTTATAATTCTATTCAGTCTGTACGGGGACTGCAGAATGGCTCAGGTTTAGCAGTCACGGTCGCAAAATGGTTAACGCCCACAGGACGAGATATTAACCGAACTGGACTCAATCCTGATGTAGTCGTAGAACTGACTGATAGGCAACAGCAAGACCTGTTTCGCGATCGTAAAATTGGGACTACCGCCGATCCTCAATTCGTGAAGGCGTTACAAATCTTAAATCAGAAGTTGCGACCTTCCAGGTAATCGATTCAGGACTTACGCACGAGCCGTCAAAACCCGGTTTCTATGTCAATATTTCTCGCAGATGTGCAGGATTTTTCTCAGAAACCGGGTTTTTTGCGTAAGTCCTGAATTAACTAAAAATCAATACTCAAAGGCGCTCTCGGAAACGGAATTACATCCCGAATATTCCCCATTCCCGTCATAAACTGCACCAACCGTTCAAATCCCAAACCAAACCCAGCGTGAGGCACAGTCCCGTAGCGGCGCAAATCCAAATACCACCACAATTCCTCCTTATTCATACCCTGGGCTTCCATACGCCGCTCCAACACATCCAGCCTTTCTTCCCGCTGCGAACCGCCGATAATTTCCCCAATATTAGGAGCCAAAACATCCATTGCTCGCACGGTTTTCTCGTCCTCATTTAAACGCATATAAAATGCTTTAATCCCGACGGGATAATCGCTGACAATTGTCGGCTTTTTAAACAAGTCCTCAGCCAAATAACGCTCGTGTTCCGACTGCAAATCCAAGCCCCAACTTACCGGGAAATCAAACTTTTTGTCAGCTTTTTCCAAAAGTGCGATCGCCTCGGTATAAGTAATCCGCTCGAACTGATTATTAATGATATTTTCAGCAGTAGCCAAAACCGTTTTGTCAATGCGCTCATTGAAAAACTCCATATCTTCCGGGCAACGATCCAAAACGTATTTAAAAATGTACTTTAAAAACGCCTCAGCCAAATCCATATCTCCCTGCAAATCGCAGAAAGCCATCTCCGGTTCAATCATCCAAAACTCCGCCAAATGCCGCGAAGTATTAGAATTTTCCGCTCGGAAAGTCGGGCCAAAAGTGTAAACATTGCCGAAAGCCATCGCCATAACTTCCGCTTCCAACTGGCCGCTAACTGTTAAATAGGCGCGCTTTCCAAAAAAGTCTTTAGCATAATCAACCTCTTGCGAATCAGTGCGCGGCACATTCTTTAAATCAAAGTTGGTAACGGCGAACATTTCCCCCGCACCTTCGCAGTCGCTAGCAGCAATAATCGGAGTATGAACCCACAAAAAACCGCGTTCTTGAAAAAATTGGTGTACCGCCGCCGAACAAGCATTGCGGACTCGAAAAACAGCACCGTGGGTGTTTGTGCGCGGCCGCAAATGCGCGATTGTCCGCAAGAATTCAAAGGAATGGCGCTTTTTTTGCAGCGGATAAGTTTGCGGGTCTGCATCGCCGTAAACTTCTACTTGTGAGGCTTTCAACTCAATTCGCTGTCCTTTTGCCGGAGATGCTACCAGCACTCCCGACACTTCTAGAGATGCACCTGTATTCAGTTGTTTCAGTACATTTTCAAAATCTGGCAAATCGGAATTTATGACTACTTGCAAGTTAGCCATCGCCGAACCATCGTTGACTTCGACAAAGGCAAATTCTTTCAATTCGCGCTTAGTGCGAACCCAGCCTTGAACAGTTACAGTTTCGTCGGGTTCACCTGCGCGCAAAATCGCTGCTATTCGTTGATTTGTCATAATATCCACTCCTGTTTATTTAATATTTTGCACCATATTTCTCTCTTTTCTCTTCCTCTGCGCCCTCTGCGCCCTCTGCGGTAAATAAAAAAATCAAAAATTCTAACTCCCAACATCCTTCAACCTGCATAGGATTTCAAAATCCAACCGATCAAAATGCCAAGCCCCCCAAAGCGAACTGCTTGCCAAAAAGGTTGTTTTATGCTTCCCCAAGAAAACAGGCTGCTTTCTAAATTCAACTCGATAGTTTCCAATTCTTGCTCAATTTCCCGCAATTCTTTTTTGAGTTCCGGCAATGGATTTCGGCGCCCCGACTGGCGGATTTCTTCGCGGCGATGGCCGAGTTCTACTTGGCGCTGTCGATCGACCTGAATTTGAGTGTACCGTTCTTTGACTCCTGCGAGCGATCGCTCAACTGCTGCGAGCGCTTGAACAAACTCACTTTCTTGCTCTTCGGGATTTAACTCTGACGGCTGTTGAGGCATTTCGATCTGCAAACCTGACAATAATAATAAAAAAAACCGATTTCCAATTAAGTTGTTATTATATGCAGTATATTTTTTAAATTCAGAAACGGCAGCCAAATCCGTATAATTGCCAATTATGCTTGAAACTACACAAACAACCCAAACTGTCAACCTCAACGAGCTGAGCACGGTAGAACTCGCCCAAGCTCTCGCCGCGCGCCTCGCCATCGCCGAAAAAGATTGGCACCGCCTCAAAGCCAACCGTTCCGCGCGGGCCTGCGAGCAAGCGGCAGCCGCTTTGGTCTTTTTGCTCAAAAAACAGCCCGAAGAAGCTCTCCCGCGCTTAAACCAAGCAGCAGGATGGCTGGATCGATCGATATCGGCTCCTCCCTGTCCCACCCACGGCAAATAATTTTGAGTTTTGATTCTTGAGTTTTGACTTGAGTAGTCGCTCAAAATTTAGACAATCGCGCCGCTAGATCGAGCAGCGCGATTGTGAGTTCAAAAGATTTATACTTTTTTAACTCAAAACTCACATTTTGCATTATGATCAGCTATCAATAGCCAGATACTCCAATTTCTCACTGCAAGCTTCAGCCCGAGAACGAAAAAATTTCCCGGTCTAGCGGAGGTGAAAACTGCTGCTTTCATAGCGGTGCTAGCGCAAGCGAGGCAGTCGGTAGGGACTGGCAAGTTCTTTGCACAGCCGTAACTCTGTACCTTCAGAATTCCACTCTACCCGATCGAATATTTGGTAAAGAATAAACAACCCCCTACCACATTCCTGTTCCACATGGGGTAGTCCAGAGTTATCTGCAACATCCTCTGCGAGGAGACTGTCGCAATCATCGGTATAAAGGTTGCAACTGCAAGGAGCCTTAAAGCCAGAACCTTCATCCGATATCACCCACCAATATTGGTTTTGGACGATCGAAAAACGGACTCCAACAGTTTTAGCGGGATCTAATTTGTTTCCATGCTTAGCAGCATTTACCAAAGCTTCTTGAAGCCCCAACCGCAATTCTGCTTGCCAGAAATCTGGCACCTCTGCTAGGAGCAGATCCAAAATAGGACAAAGGTATAGAGTAGAAGCGAAGCTAATCGTAATCCAATTGCGTCCGACGGGACGAGGTGAAATAGCAATCACTCAGAAAACTCCCTAACTTTCAGGTGGATAAAGTTCACACCCTGCATAGTTGGCTCCCTAGTATTCAAAATGCTAATTAATTGAGCGGCGCAGCTCTACTTCTATCTTAGAGTATCAAAGCAATTAAGAACAGCAAACCACGTCACAAAATATTCTGCGATTCTGAGAAACTTCTGCAGAGAACCATCAGTAATTCTACTTATAACTTCTTCCAGTAGCGAAATTTTTGAGGTCGGCTTTTGCCAACTAGCAACCAAACGGCTCGCTGCATCCTCCAAGCCATTAACAGCTACCTAACAAACGATCCCCACGTTGAAAAGCTCGGAAATAACTATAAAAAAGTCGATCCCTTCACCCTCGCCCATCAGGTTCGACCCTAGCAGCCGCTGCTTTGCGCCATCGCCCAGAACTTGATGTTGCAGCCAAACAGCCAAATCATCATACCTAGGTGTGTTGCAGCCCAAACCCGATTTATTTTCCCAAATGCGATCGGGCAACATATCTCCCATTGCTGCGCCCCTCACAAAATCAATATTCGTTACAAAACTTATTAAGCCTGAGTGCCGGCGAGCGCGAGAGCCCAACTCGCCCACATTGACCTATCCTTTGCTGGCGAAACTCCGGGGCGTTGTTCCAACTAGATAAATCTGAATGTCGCGATACAATAGTTATAGTAAATAATTATTTCTTTACATTA
This sequence comes from Microcoleus sp. T3_B1, assembly GCF_036700445.1. Lineage (NCBI taxonomy): Bacteria > Bacillati > Cyanobacteriota > Cyanophyceae > Oscillatoriales > Microcoleaceae > Microcoleus > Microcoleus sp. T3_B1. The sequence continues at coordinate 19,302 of NZ_JAUBOX010000009.1, read as the reverse complement.
TGCAAGCAACCCCAGCCATAACCGCAGCCCCCATAGCCGGCACTTACTGGCAGTGGCGGGGGCATTCAGTATACTACGTTCGATCCAGCGATCGGCATCCAGAACGCCCTCCCCTGCTGTTAATTCACGGTTTTGGAGCCTCCACAGACCACTGGCGCAAAAATATCAGCGGCCTGAGCAAAGACTTTGAAGTGTGGGCGATCGACCTGATCGGATTCGGGCGATCGGCAAAACCAGAATTGCAGTACAGCGGCGACCTCTGGCGCGACCAACTCCACGATTTTATCACCAACATCATCGGCCGGCCCGCCGTACTAGCCGGCAACTCCCTCGGAGGCTACGCCGCCTTGTGTGTAGCAGCCGGGCGCCCCGAATCAGCAGCGGGACTCATATTAATCAACAGCGCCGGCCCCTTCAGCGAACCGCAGCCCGCACCCGAAGCCCCGCCCTTGCAAAAAGCCATATCTGCCGTAGCTAAAACCTTATTTCAGCAAGATTGGGCAAGTTTTCTGCTGTTCCAGTACGTGCGCCAGCGATCGACAATTCGGAAAACCCTAGAAAAAGTTTATCTCGACCAAAGCGCCGTCACAGACCAATTAGTAGAAGAAATTTACCTTCCCTCCTGCGATCCCGGTGCCCCCAAAGTATTCGCTTCCGTATTCCGAACACCCCAAGGCGAAAAAATTGACGTATTACTTAGTCAATTAACCTGCCCATTGCTAATGCTGTGGGGAGAAGGCGATCCGTGGATGAATTCCACAGAAAGAAGCGCTAAATTTCGCAAACACTATCCGCAGTTAACAGAACACTTTATCAAAGCTGGTCACTGTCCCCACGACGAAGTACCAGAACAGATAAACGAACTGATTCGCGCATGGATAATTGACCAATAGTCGATCGGCACATAGATAATTTTCCCCCGGTCATCTCCTCCCTCGGAGAGGGGGAAAATTATCCGATTTGCCGTAAAAATTTATGTATTGTGCCAACACAAACGCGGTTAATTTCTCTCACATATTCTGAGGAGACGGAAACAATGACCCGCAAAAAGACTCGCCGCAATTTTATATTGAGCAGTATAGCTGTTGCCAGCGGCATTGCAGGTGCTAAGGCGATCGAACAGCAGGATGGGGAAATCGCAGCCGCACCCAATAACCAGGCGGTCGCCACAGTAAAAATGCCAGAACGACTGTTAGGCAACACCGGCGTGAAAGTGCCGATTTTCGGTTTGGGGGGGGCCGGACAAACACCGCTGTCGCAGCCGGGAAGAGAAGCAGAAGCAGCGGCGCAAATTGAACGCGCGATCGAACTAGGCATTCGCTATTTTGACACGGCAGCCGACTACGGGCCCAGCGAAGAAAACTTAGGCAAAGTTTTGCCACCATATCGATCGCGCCTATTCTTAGCCACAAAAACCGCCGCCAGAGACAGAGACGGGGCGTGGAGAGACTTAGAGCGATCGCTCAAAAGATTGAAAACCGATCGGCTAGACTTGTGGCAACTCCACCACGTCTCATTCCAAACAGAATTAGACAAAATTTTCAGTGCCAAAGGAGCAATAAAGGCGATCGAAGAAGCCAAACAGCAAAAAATAATTCGTTTTTCCGGCATCACCGGACACCACGAACCAGCCATCATTGCCGCAGGCTTGGATCGCTATCCTTTCGACACAACATTAATCTCCCTCAACGCCGCCGAAAAACATCATCCGCGCTCCTTTGTTACCAGCGCTTTACCAGTGGCCAAAGCCAAAAACATCGGCGTCATAGCCATGAAAATACCAGCTTACGGCAAATTATTTCAGAACGGTGTTTTAGATGGAATGCACCAAGCAATGGGCTACACGCTTTCACTTCCCGGCGTGCACTGCTGCGTCATCGCCGCCGAGTCAGTAAAGCAATTAGAAGAAAACTTCAAAGTCGCCCAAGCATTCAAACCCCTGAACACAACAGAAATGGCAGCACTTGAAAAACGCACCGCCGCCGCTTGGGAAGAAAATACATTTTTCCGACAGTGGACTTAGAGCTGATGTTGGGAAATGCGGCGCTCGTCGCCGCTCTACTTGCTGTTAATATTGAACAAGAATCACCAATCCTGGCATAATGGGTTTAGGAATGAAAAATCTATACAACTAACGGTTTCAGGTTCCTCTCTATCTGATAGTTTATCAACAGGAAATTTTTTAATGAAATTAGAAATTAGAAACTTAGGTGTTGTTGAAAAAGCAGAAATTGATTTAAAGCCTTTAACTGTTTTTATTGGTCGTAATGGTGAAGGGAAAACATGGGCTGCATACACTTTATCAGCGATCCTCGGACAGCAGGGATACGGAAATTACTTAAAAGCTTATCTTGACGGTAAAACCCAACAGACATATCCAATCATAGATAGCGCACTTCAGCAACTTTTTGATGAAGGTAATGCACAAATTGATATGATTAAATTTGCTAATGACTGTGCGGAAATTTATATTAATGATGTGGCTCGTTTGGCTCGAAACTGGATGCCCTCTTTTATGGCTACAGAACGAGCAGATTTTGATAACTTGCAAGTAGATTTAAATTTAGCAGAAACAAAAGCAGAGTTGTTGAAAAGGATAAAATCAGCTTCTGTCGAGAGTGAAATTTCTTTAGGTTTACTTAATGCCCTGAAAGAATCAGACGAAGGAATATTGTATTTTTATTCAAACGGGAAAATTTTGAATAAGCTGCCTAAAAAAGCGATTAAGCAATTCGTAATTCAGGAAATTTTTCAGATGCTCCACAAAGCATTTTATGCTTATATACATATATTCCCTACTGAAAGGACTACTTTTATAACTTTTCCATTTAGCTCTTTTCAACTTCGAGAAGTTAGAAGCGAAGAACTTTTAAAAGAAACAGATAAATCCGAATTTGAACGCAGAAAAACGCCTTTGGTTGAACCAGTAAAGCGTTTGTTGGAGATGATTATATGGAGTTCTAGAAAAAAAGACAGAGAAGAGGAAATAAAAAAGAATCCTTTGGTAGAGGAATATGTGAAGTTAGCTGATTTTTTAGAAAAAGAGATTTTACAAGGAAAGGTCGGTTTTGAAACATCATCAGAATTGCGAAAAGAACTACTTTTTCAACCTAAAGAAAGTACCAAGTTGGAGATGCCTATTGTTTCTTCAATGGTAAAAGAATTAGCTCCATTAGTTCTCTGTTTACGCTATTTAGTTGAACCAAATGAGTTACTGATAATTGATGAGCCAGAAATGAATTTACATCCAGCGGCTCAAGTAGAGATAGCTGAATTTTTGGCAATGTTAGTCAATGCTGGATTGCACGTCTTAATTACAACCCACAGTCCCTACATTGTTGACCATCTTGCTAATCTCATGCAAGCAGCTAAGCATGAAGATCCAGATAGCATTAAAGAAATGTTTTATTTAGAGCGAACAGATGCTTTTATTTCTCAAGAAAAAGTTTCAGTCTATTTGTTTGAGGATGGAACAGCCAAAAACATTATCAGTGAAGAAGGTACAATAAATTGGGAAACTTTTGGTCAAGTGTCGGATGATGTTTCTCGCATTTATGCTAATTTACTGAAAATTCAAGATTGAGAGACAGTTAATGCCTTTTGAAAATTTGCTTTTATCCTCCTGTTTACTTCCAGGTCAAACTTATTTTAAGGAACATAAAGCTTCAGTAAAAGTAGAACCCCTAGAAGGCGAAACAATACTTTTTTTTAACATAGATGACCAATCAAATCCTGGTTGTAAGCTGCGTCAATTTTTATGGGGCACAGAAAAAGGTCAAAAAATGTGCGACCTGATGGTGTTTTACGCTAAAGACAGCAAGCGTGTTATCTGTTTTGTAGAATTAAAAGATAATATCGGTGATTTAGGTCAGGCCACAAAGCAAGTAATTAATACATACGATACTTTCAAGGTACATCTGCAAAAAAGTTATACGCCGAAAGCATTTATCTATGCGTGGGCCGGTTCTTTACCCTACGAACATGAGGAATATCAGAGAGAGTTATTAAAGGCGTTTGGGAAAAATAATTTTGATTTTAATAACAGAAGTAATGATGCTTTAGGTGATTTGTTGCGGGGAAACCCACCTAAAACAGGTGGAGGGAAGCGGAAAAATAAAAAGTAGAAAAAATCTGTCAATTAAGGCTATTCAATAAGATTTTTTTGAAGCGCCACACCTATGTTCTCTCTTTAGTTGCACCTCTGCGGTGAAAATACGTCAAATCAAAAAACAAGGCGACCCAACCAGGTTGCCTTGTTTTTTATCATAAAAGATGCAATTTGTCAACAGCAAAGAGCTACTTTTTTTTCCGTTTAGCCTTATCTAACCGCCTACGATCGCGCCACTCAACAGAAGTCAAATAAGCGACCCCGCCAGTCACCGTCACCAGCAGTACAAAGGCCACTAAAACGAGAAAATTAGCAATCGAAAATTCCACAACCCCTCTTCCTCTGATTTTACATTTTCTACTTTCGATTTTAGATGAAAAATGTTAACAATTAACAGTTAAATGTTGACGGCTAACTGTTAACTGTTAAGACTCCCTTCAAACTGCTGGCAACTCTTCCAAAATGGTAAACCTCACATGATTAATTGCCAGACTCCCCACGGAAACATCCTCCTTGTTTAAAGGAAGACCGCCGCTGGTGAGACCTTGAAACCGGATTCCTTTGCCAATTTCTACGTGATACCAAGCCAAACCCATAAAAAATCGCAACGGATAAGGGCCTCTGTCTTGAATATCATCAGGATTAGATTCCATCGGCACCCAGCCAAAACCTGGAATGTAAAATTCCAGCCAAACGTGATTGAAATCCGGCTCCAGCGACACACCTTTTCTGTCACCAAAAGCCGGACACTTGTAGCGGCCGATCGTGCGGCAAGCAATCCCGTTTAACCTAGCCAAAGCTAACAAAAGTCCCACGTATTCGCCGCAGGAACCGATACCACGGCGCAGCACAATATCGGGAGTGTCAATGTGAGGTCTAATTCCGTAAGAAAGTTGATCGTAAACAAAATTACGAATGCTCAGCAATTGCCTGAGAATGTTAGTTTCCGAACCAATAGCCGCCGCAGCCGCCGATCGCACAATCTCCGTATCCATCGCCAAATTGTCATTATCCACCAAATACTTAGCTGCAAACTCCGGCGACAGCTTCGGACTCTTTTCGACATCCCGAGGCGATAACTGATACTTAATCGATCGAACTTCTAACAAAGCCTTCCAGCCAAAAATTCGGCGTTCCCCAGGGTGCAGCCGATCGAACTTAAACACCGCCACCCGTTCCCCTTCCTGAATTTCCTCAGTAAAAGGCATTCCAATCGGCGTAATTTTCCTGACCTTTTGTCGGTGAGTTTGCGAAGGCAAAGCAATCCGCCACTCCAAATTTTCGATTTCTACCTCATCGAGAGGAGACAGTTCCTCCACATAAGACATTTCCATCAAAAAACCGTTTGACAAAGCGTAGCGCTCGGCTTCATTGTAGTGAAAAGACAAAGGCTGAATAAAAGTGCGATCGCGCTTCGTCAACTGAAAAGGATCTTCCGAATTCGGGTCATCCCGGATGTAAAGTTCATCCCCGGCATAAGCCACGTACAGAACCTCCTCCCCAGTTTCGGAATCCTTGTGAAAAGCCAAACCCGAAGGCGACTCAAAGGGAGTCAAAACGCTAAATTTAATCTCCCCAGTTCCCCGTTCCAAACAGTAAACAGTTTGCTCAGTCTTGTCACAAACCCAAATTTCCTCATCCCGGACAGTGATATTTTCTACCCCAATACCGGGAGCATAAAACCGAGTAATTTCTCGACCAGTTTTTAGGTCAAAAACCAGAATCGAGGCTAATCTCTGGCAAGTCACATAAAGCGTAGATTTCCAAACAGCAATCCCGTCAGCAGGATAAGAAAGCGAAACAAAATGTTCCGGTTGGAGTTCAGTTATCGCCCCGTCCCGAATTGCGCCCCGACAGCAACAAATATCCTCATCCCGCGCAAACCAGAGAGTATCTTCCGAAATAGCTAGCCCAGTTGCGCCCGCAAACTTAGCCGTTTGATAAGGATTCAAAACAGTAGTGTTGTCAGTTTCTCGATCGATCTCCAATAGCAGCCCTTCGGCGCGATCGACAGCGAACAACCTATTTCCTAAAAAAGCAATGCCGTGCAGTGCCAAGACTCCGATGGGTCTGACCATCCGCAGCCCCGAAGGCTGTTTGTCCGAGAGAACAGGTGAATCGAGATTCATGCTAAATTTCTTGCCGGTATTGTACACAAAAACTGATTTGTAACTTGTAGCCGATCGCTTGAGGTTCACCAGCAAAATTGCCGAGTTTCCTGATATCCATGATTGACGCATCAACCGGGTGTTGTTAGGAAAAGACGCCTTGTAGCCTCTTGTCTGAGTTAAAAAACCCGGAATATTAGTCTTTGTCAAAGTTGGGTTGAACAAGCTCAACCGAACCTGCAGCCGTGAATGGAAGTAAGTATAACTACTAAGCTACCACTGACAAACGCGACAGAGAATTCTATGTTGAGCACAGCGACCAAAATAATCGTATCTGCCTGAAGATATAAATTAAGTACAACAGATTACGATATCCGTCAAAACCTTGGATAGAATAAAACCGTGAGATAAAGTTCCTAGGTTCATCAAAAGGCAGGTTCGTCATGGCTTTGAAGTCTGCTCTAAATATCGGTGCTCTTTCCTTAATTCTGTCTTTAGAGGCAGTTGCCGCCGGTAGTTTTTTAATACCTGCAGAGGCTCTCAACAGCCCCGCAAACATTGTCCAGCGCGCCTCACCACCGCAGCTACCCCTCAACTGGCAAACAGCTCAACCCCCTGAACCAAGCGGAAGCAGACCGAACAGCCAGCAATTGGAACCCGCGTGGAATAGCTTTCAACCGCCGGAGGACGGAGTACCCGGAAGGCGGGAAGGGGGAGGAACCCGCGGGTTAGAATGCCCCACGGCCACAACTGCCTTAACTGCCTTGATTCCCCAATCAACTATGGGGCAAACCATATCAGCAAAGCCAACATTTTTCTACTACCTTCCCGTAGCCCTCGACAAAACAGTTCAGTTTGAGTTAGCAGACGAAAGGGACAAAACACTATACAAAAAAAGTTTTCGCATGGTAACTAGCCGTGCAGGTGTAGTTAGCGTCAGCCTCGGCTCCGATGACAACTCGCCAGCCCTGGAAGTTGGCAAAAACTATCAATGGTACTTTACTATCAAATGCAACCCAAAAAATACAACCGATGATGTTCTCGTTTCCGGGTGGATCAACCGCACCGCACTCGCCCCAACCGTGAAAACAGAGTTGGATCGATCGTCCGATCGCACCAAGCTCAGCATCTTCGCCCAACAAAATCTCTGGTACGAGTACCTGGCAACTCTAGCTCAATTGCGTATCGAGTCTCCCAGCGATGCCAGTTTAGCGATCGAGTGGTCAGCAGTGCTCAACTCAGTCGAACTCGGCAAAATAGCCCAAGAACCCTTAGTCGCAAGTGAGTTAACACCTATCACAAGAAAATAATTCAACACCAGTTTCACGCAAAGAATGCAACGGTAGGCCCGTGCCCCAAACCCTGATAGCCATAAGTCATTGGCAATTCTAAAATCTAAAATCTAAAATCTAAAATCTAAAATGGTATGACTGGTGCAGCAAGTACGAAAAACTCGGTTTCGAGCGCGGTATTTGGCAGCGCCACAGATGATTTTTGCCTGTTGCGGATTGTTTGGTCGATCGTCCTAAATAAATTAAAATTTTTGTACCGATCGGCAGTTCGGACTTCTGACATCTTGAAAGCCGGACTGTGGAAATTTTGATGGTCAAATTTCGCCTAATACTAAATGATAAACTGGCATAGTCAAGCAGGCGACAAACTTATTTTAGAGAAATTATTAATTATGCGCCCGAATGCAAATATTGCACTATTTCGGTTGGGGATTTCACTTCTAACTGCGCTGCCGATGGCTTGCTTTTATGCCAATAAAGCTATATCCCAAACAAAGGATATTTCTCAGTTGCCCGTCGCCGCTGACAACTCAGCAGATACGGGCAATCAAGTATTAGCACTTCAAAAACTGGAAATCAAGCAAAATGAAACAGCAACAAACTTAAATCAGCTTCCCGATTCGATCGAGACCAACCCTGAACGAGAAACACAATCGAACCCCGCCGAGAACAGGCAAGATGCCTGTTCCACAAGCAGTTTGATTGATTGTCGTACGGGCATCTTGCCCGTAGCAAAAAATCTGGTTGACAACGATCGCCAATGTCAGAACCCGCTAGATTGCAATCATGTTTTAGCCCAGAACCAACCCTCGCTGCCTCCAAACCTGCCATCGCCGCCGACGGAGCCCGATCCAAATCGCGATCGATTTCTGCAACCGGCCCCGCAGCCTTCCCCAGAACCTCCCCAAGCACCGCCCACAGTAGCGCCGCCGTCCCGGTCGCCAGTTCCCCCAACCCTGCCGAATACACCAATTGAGGTGCAGAAAATTCAAGTAGTTGGCAGCACAATTTTAAGCCAAGACGAAATTAATGCCTTAGTCAACCCGTTAGAAGGCCGTTCTACCACCCTAGAACAGCTCAAACAAATCGCCGACAAAATTACCGAAATTTACCTCAATCGTGGCTACATCACTTCGAGAGCAGTCTTGCCGCCCCAAACTATCACCGCAGGGGTAGTCCAAATTCAAGTGATTGAAGGCAAGCTAGCCCGAATTGAGGTAGAAGGAACTAAAAGATTGCATCCGAGTTACATCCGCAGCCGGATTCGACTCGGTGCCGGAATGCCTTTAAGCACAGCTTCATTAGAAGACCAACTCCGGCTGTTACGAGTCGATCCTTTATTTGACAATGTAGAAGCCAGTCTGCGGGCTGGGGATAATGAAGGAGAGAGCATTCTGATCGTCCGAGTCTCGGAAGCTAATCCGTTTCAACCTACTTTCAGCATTGACAATTACTCGCCTCCCAGTGTCGGTTCCGAAAGATTGGGAGTTAGTTTGCGGCACCGCAATATAACAGGAAATGGCGACGAACTGGCAGCGGCTTATTACAGATCGCTCGGCGATTCAGACGTGTTTGATTTTAGCTATCGCGTGCCGCTAAATGCAATGAACGGCACTTTGCAATTGAGGGCGGCACCGAATCGCAACAGTATCGTACAACCACCTTTTAACCGTGCTGACATTTCGGGAAAATCGCATTTATTTGAAGTTAGTTACCGCCAGCCGCTGCGGAGAACGCCGATCGAAGAATTTGCCTTGTCTGCCGGTTTTACTTATCAAACAGGTAGAACTTTTGTCGCCGGCGAACCGGTTCCTTTTGGCATCGGCCCGGACTCCAATGGTGTCACCACTACGAGCGCAATTAAGCTGGGACAGGACTACATTCGGCGCGACCCGCAGGGTGCTTGGGCCGTGCGATCGCAATTTACGATCGGCACTAGCTTGTTTGATGCTACTCAAAACGAAGGTTCTGATCCCGACGGACAATTTTTGAGTTGGCTGGGTCAATTGCAGCGAGTACAGCGATTGAATGACAAACATTTATTAATTTTGCAGGCAGACTTGCAGTTGTCAGCTAATAGTTTGTTACCTTCCCAGCAATTTGTAATTGGCGGCGGGCAATCTTTGCGCGGCTACCGCCAAAATGTCCGTTCTGGGGATAACGGCTTCAGAGTTTCGATCGAGGATCGGATTACTTTGCAGCGCGATGCTTCGGGAAATCCCAAACTACAATTAGCTCCATTTTTGGATGCGGGTACGGTATGGAACGTTGCGAACAATCCTAATACATTAACCAATCAGACATTTTTAGCAGGTTTAGGTTTAGGGGTAATCTGGGAACCGATACAGCGGGTGAACCTGCGAGTAGATTACGCTTTTCCTTTGGTGAGAATTAGCGATAAAGGCGACAATCTGCAAGATAACGGCATTTACTTCAATATAATTTATACACCCTAAAGGGACTTACTGATATCTGGCACCATTGTCAGCAACAGGCAAGATGCCTGTTCCACAAGAAAATTTATATTTTGTGGAACAGGCATCTTGTCTGTTCATACAAGGCTAATTGAGAATGGTGCAGCATATGAGGACTTAGGCACTCGCGGTGTGCTGACTGGGCGTAATATTAATTCCCATGCTACCGGAGTTGGTATTAGACCCAGGTAGCTGTCCGTTGAGAAAAATTAGCTCGCTTTACAAACCACAGTCAGCCAGTCAACAGATAATAACATCGACGAGCAAACGCTCCGCAGCCGATTCAAGTTACTTCCCTTAACGTCCTTGCCTCACCCTTGACGCAGCCAATTACAGACAAAGATTATGAAAAATGATAGAGTTTGTCCTTAACATAAATAATTTTTTCTGACAACTAACCCCCAGCCCATCTTAATTTTGATGACCTCGGTAAAAAAAAGAGCCAACGCTAAGCAGATTTGCCTATCCAAAAAGAAACTATAGCTTTTGGCTTTTACGGAGTCGATAGAGAAAGGTTCAGTTGACCCCCCTCTCCCAATTCTTAACTCTCCCAAAAAACAATTATGCTGCCAGATAAATACCGAAAAGTGCATCGCTGTCTCCCTCTGGTGATGGGAGTGGTATTCGCTACTACCTACAGCATCCCCATCAGCGGCCAACCCAGGATTCCCACACCATCCCAGTCACCGACAACAGAAAAACCCAACCCATCGGGAACGCAGCAACCCGTGCAAGCATTTGGCGGGCAACTCGCCATGTTTGTGGGGCATGAGGAGATGGTCATAAGTGCAGTATTTAGCCCCGATGGTCGCCAAATCCTCACTGCTAGTGCAGATAAAACCGCCCGCTTGTGGGATACCAAAGGCAATCTCCTAGTTATGTTCCAGGGAGATAAAGCGGCAAGTAGATCGGGAGGCTTCCCAGGAACCAGATTCAGTACAGCCATATTTAGTCCTGATGGCAGCCAAATTCTCACTACTACTGAGTATGGAGTCCGCTTATGGGATATCAAAGGCAATCTCCTCAAAGAGTTCCGGGGGGATCAGGAGCGGGGTGAAGTTATAAGTGCCGTGTTTAGTCCCGATGGTTCTAAAATCCTAACCAGTAGTAACTTTGGGAATGAAACCGTCAGGTTGTGGGATATCAAAGGCAATCTTCTCAAAGAATTCCAGGGGCATAAAGCAAGAATTAGCGCACCAGTCCGCCCAAAAGCTGTATTTAGCCCTAATGGTCGCCAAATCTTTACTGTCGGTTCGGATGGAACTGCCCGCTTATGGGATATCAAAGGCAATCTTCTCAAAGAATTCCAGGGGCATAAGGATCGTGTCGCCAATGCAGTCTTTAGTCCCGATGGACGGCAAATCCTCACCGCTAGTCTAGATAAAACTGCCCGCCTGTGGGATACCAACGGTAATCTCCTAACCGAGTTCCAGGGGCATGAAAATCATGTCCAAAATGCAATATTTAGCCCCGATGGTCGGCAAATCCTAACCTATAGTAGGCAAGTCCGAGTTTGGGATACCAAAGGCAATCTCCTCGCTGTGTTCGGGCAGCATGGAGATTCCCACTGGAGTTCTGTCTCGATTGCAACAGGATTTAGCCCGGATGGTCGCCAAATCCTTACCAGTAGTATGGATGGAACTGCTCAAATTTGGGATACCAAAGGCAATCTGTTGGCAAAATTGCGGGGGCATAAGGATCTCGTCTGGGGAGTATTTAGTCCCGATGGCCGGCAAATCATCACATTAGGTTGGGATAAAATCGCCCGCCTGTGGGATGTGTCAGCCGCAATTGCTGCCGAATCCGAGCAAATAGCTGTCAAGGAAAGCCTTCAGGAAGGCGTGTCCAAAAATAACGCTCAACTGGCAATATTCCGAGGGCACAATAGTGATGTCCTCAGTGCCGTATTTAGTCCCGATACCAGGCACATCCTCACCGCTAGTCAGGATAAAAAAGCCCGTCTGTGGGATCTCAAAGGCAATCTCCTAACCGAGTTCCAGGGGCAGGAGGGGCTCAGCCGCGCAATATTTAGCCCCGATGGTCGTCAAATCCTCACCATTAGTTTTGGTAGTGTTGATGCGAATGATAGCACTACCCGTTTGTGGGATACCCAAGGCAATCTCCTGGCTCAGTTGCGGGGGAGTGGCTCTTTAGGAATCTACAGTGCAAAATTTAGCCCCGATGGTCGCCAAATTCTCACCGCTGGTGGTAATGGTGGTGGTGATGATACCGCCCGCCTGTGGGATCTTAAAGGTAATCTCCTAGCTGAGTTGCAACCACCTGAGAAAGTATGGGGGGGAATAGCCACAAGTGCGGTATTTAGTCCAGATGGCCGGCAAATCCTTACTGCTAGTAACGATAAAAAAGCCCGCCTGTGGGATCTCAAAGGTAATCTCCTGGTAGAGTTTCGGGGGCATGAGAAGGGGGTCAGAAGTGCACTATTTAGCCCCGATGGTAGTCAAATCCTCACTGCCAGCGATGATGAAACCGCCCGCCTGTGGGATCTCAAAGGCAATCTTCTAGCTGAGTTCCGGGGGCATAGAGAGAGACTCACAACAGCCGTATTTAGCCCCGACGGGAAGCAAATCCTCACCTATGCTTGGGCTGAAACTGCTCGCTTGTGGGATACCAAAGGCAATCTCTTGACAGAGTTTCGGGGAGATGAAAAATATTTCTACAGTGCAGTTTTTAGTCCCGACGGCAGCCAAGTTCTCATTATCAGTAATGATGCTGCAAATGGAATCGACCCTGGTATCGCCCGCTTATGGGATACCAAAGGTAATCTCCTGGCTGTGTTCCGAGGGCATGAAAGAGGTTTCGGTGCAGTATTTAGCCCCGATGGTAGTCAAATCCTCACTGCCAGTGATGATGGCACCGCCCGTCTGTGGGATGTATCAGTAGCAATTGCTGCCCAAGCCGAGCAAATGGCAGCGCTGCAAACTTTTCGGGAAAGCGTATCTAAAAATAGCGCTCAACTAGCAGAGTTACGGCACGATAAGTATGGAGTCAAGCGTGCCGTATTTAGCCCAGATGGCCGCCAAATTCTCACCGCCACCGATAAAACCGTTCGCCTGTGGGATATCAAAGGCAATATCCTCACCGAGTTCCAGGGACACAAGTATTCTGTTGAAAGCGCCGTATTTAGCCCTGATGGTCGGCAAATCATCACCGCCAGCGATAAAACCGTTCGCCTGTGGGATAACAAAGGCAATCTCCTAAGTGAGTTTCAGGGCCGTGATCATAGAATCGAAAGTGCAGTATTTAGCCCGGACGGTCGTCAAATTCTCACTGCTAGTAGTGATAACACCGCCCGCCTGTGGGATACCAAAGGCAATCTCCTGGCTATATTCCAAGGACATGAGATTCATGTCAACAGTGCAGTCTTTAGTCCCGATGGCCGGCAAATCCTCACTGCCAGTTTAGATAAAACCGCCCGTCTGTGGGATACCAAAGGCAATCTCCTGGCTGTGTTCCGAGGGCATGAGACGAGTGTCGAAAGTGCAATATTTACCCCAGATGGTCGCCAAATTCTCACTCTAGGCAGTGATTTCCACGGAAATGCCCGCCTGTGGGATATAAAAGGTAATCTCAAAGCAGAGTTTCGAGGGCAGAAGGATGTAGATAAAGGTTCCAGTCACGATGAGAGTGCAGTATTTAGCCCCGATGGTAGTCAAATCCTGATCACCAGTAACGATAGACTTTCCCGCCTGTGGGATATTTCTGGCAATCTCCTAGCAGTATTGCGAGATCATGACAGTTCTGTCAACAGCGCCGTATTTAGTCCCGATGGCAGGCAAATCCTCACCGCTAGTGAGGATCAAACCGCCCGTTTGTGGGATGCAAAAGGAAATCTTCTAGCGATATTTCGAGGACATGAGGATGGGCTCAACCATGCAAAATTTAGCCCTGATGGTCGCCAAATCCTCACTGTTAGTAGTGATAGAACTGCTCGCCTGTGGGATTTATCAGTTGGGATAAAAGTTTCTGCTGCTGAAGTAGCATTTATCAAAGGAACTCAACTTTCTAGCCAAAGCACAGTCGAATCTAAACAACTTGCACTGGGAAAGTTAGAAGAAGCCCTCGCACTTTATCGTGCAGATAGAAACTACGCCCAAGCCACACGCACTCTCCTTTCAATGGGTAAAATTTACGCCCATTTCGGACAATTTCAATCTGCCCTAGACTCCTACAATCAAGCATTACCCTTATCAAAACAAGCCGGTGCCAAAGCCGAAGAAGCCGCTATTATCAACAGTTTTGGTCAACTTTACATCGATTTAGCTGATCCTCCAAGCGCCCTGGATTACTATAACCAAGCTTTGCCCTTATTCTATCAATTAAATGACCAAGCGACAGTCGCCAACACCCTCAACAACATTGGTAATATTCACGCTGCTACAGGAAACTGGAAAAATGCCCTAGACTCCTACAACAAAGCTCTAGTCATCTCCAGACCCGCAGGTAATTTAGCAGCAGAAGCGACTGCCTTAACTGGCATTGGTAGCACCTACATCGCTTCAAAAGAATGGTCAACGGCCTTGAATGCCTACAACCAAGCCCTAAAAATCTCCCGACACTTAAACGACAAAGTAAAAGAAACCACAGTCCTCAATCAAATGGGGAAAATACAAGCTGCTTTAGGTCAGAATTCTACCGCCATTGAAAACTATAACCAAGCCTTATCTCTATCCCAACAACTCGGTTACAAAACAGAAGAAGCGCACATCATCTACAATCAAGCCATCTTAAACCGCCAACAAAATAACCTCACCGTTGCCCAAACCGAAATTGAAACCGCAATTAATATTATTGAAAACCTCCGCACTCAAATCGGTAGCCAAGAACTGCGCCAGTCTTACTTTGCCCGCAACCAAGATTATTATCAGTTTTACATCGATTTGTTGATGCAACTGCACCAGAAAAATCCCGATAAAGGTTACGACGCACAAGCCTTTCATGCTAGCGAACGTGCCCGTGCCCGCAGTCTGCTTGAACTCCTCAGCGAAGCCAGCGCAAATATTCGTCAAGGTGTTGACCAGCAACTGCTAGCACAAGAACAAAATTTGCAACAACAACTCAGTGATTTTCAGAGTCGCAAATACCAAATTATCAGCGCTAGATCTACCCAAGAATCTCTGGATGAAATTCAAGAAAAAATCGATACAGTTCTCAAGCAACTCGCTCAAATAGAAGCTAAAATTCGCGCCAGTAGTCCTCGTTACGCTGCTCTCCAATATCCCGAACCTCTCAATTTGCAACAAATTCAACAACAGGTAATCGATGACAATACGCTACTTTTAGAATATTCTTTGGGTGAGGAGCGCAGTTATTTGTGGGCGGTGACGAAAACTTCTTTCACCAGTTACGAACTCCCTTCTCGCACCGAGATTGAAGCCACGGCTAAGAATTTCCGCGATACTTTAACCAAAGAGACCACGAGAACCTCTCCTCAAATGGTTGCTGAATCTGCTGGACTTCTGAGCCAAATGATCCTCGCTCCGGTTGCTTCTGAGTTGGGCAACAAGCGCTTGCTAATTGTTGCGGATGGCGCCTTGCAATACATTCCTTTCAGTGCCCTTACTCTGGAAAAATCTGAAGCGCCACTAATAGTTAAGCATGAAATTGTTAACCTGCCTTCTGCTTCAACTCTGGCTATTCTGCGGCGGGATATGGCGACT
The DNA here is from genome assembly GCF_036700445.1 of Microcoleus sp. T3_B1. Classification (NCBI taxonomy): domain Bacteria; kingdom Bacillati; phylum Cyanobacteriota; class Cyanophyceae; order Oscillatoriales; family Microcoleaceae; genus Microcoleus; species Microcoleus sp. T3_B1. Next base: position 3,642 of record NZ_JAUBOX010000009.1, on the reverse strand, counting down.
CGTCAACCGGCTCCAAAGGCGATCGCCTTGTTTGCAGATCCAGTTTTTAGCACGGACGACGAACGGCTCAAAGGCACAAGTACATCGCCTGTAACCAAGAATCAAACTGTTGAAAATCTGCCAGTGGAAGCGCAACAATTACAGAGATCCGCCTCAGAGGCTAACATTTATTGGACTCGCTTACCTTTCTCGCGAACTGAAGCTGAGCAAATCCTGGCTTTGGTTCCCGATGATTTGGAAAAACAAGCGTTTGACTTTACTGCTAATCGTACCACGGCAACCGCTCCCGATTTATCTCAATATCGCATTGTTCATTTCGCTACCCACGGATTTGCTAATAGCAAACATCCAGAATTATCGGGATTGGTGCTTTCTTTAGTTGATGAGAAAGGCTCGTTACAAAATGGCTACTTGCGACTGAATGATATTTTCAATCTCAATTTACCGGCCGAATTGGTGGTGCTGAGCGCGTGTCAGACGGGTTTGGGAAAAGACATTAAGGGAGAAGGGTTGGTGGGTTTGACGAGAGGGTTTATGTATGCGGGGGCGCCGCGTGTGGTGGTTTCTCTGTGGAGTGTTGACGACCAAGTAACTTCTGAGTTGATGACACGATTTTACAAAAAAATGCTCCAAGATAAATTGGCGCCTGCTGCGGCACTGCGATCGGCGCAAATCGAAGTGCTACAGGTTTCAGAATGGCAATCTCCTTATTATTGGGCTGCTTTTGGGCTGCAAGGAGAATGGAATTGAGTGCGCTTCTGGCGGGAGAGGGGGAGAAAGTGGGGGAGTGCGACATGAAGAAAATATTTCCTTCTTGCTTCTTCCCTCTTCCTTGTTCCCTCTTCCTTCCAGATCCGATATTAATCGCCGACTTCCCCGACAACCTCCGCAGCAGCCTGAGTTTCGAGCCAGAGTTTGAGCAGCAAGAGCTCTGCCCGATCGCCCAAAACAGTCGCAAACACGCCGTCAGCCCCCTCAGACGCATCAGAAATCCACGTACCCCGCAGAGTCACTTCTACAAAGTCAGCATCAGCAACACAAAGGGCGATCGCATCATTGTCGTTTCGGCGCGCCTCAGATTCCAATAGAGGCAGCGCCGGCAAATTCGCGGGCAGCAAAAATGCCGCAGTGCTCGGTTCGACGCTGATGCTTTGACCAACTCGCATAGCCAGCACCACTCGCAGCGCCACTAACTGTTCGGGAGATTGAGCCAAACGCTCTAGGTTAAAGCCCGTTTCAGTATAAGTCAACTTCAGCATATTGACAGCCCTAAATTTGGAATTGAAAGTTAAAAATTGAAAATCGGGAATTGGGAATTGGGCATCGGGCATTGGGCATCGGGAATTGGGAATTGGGCATTGGGCATTGGATAGGTCGGAATGAAAAGTTTGCTATTCCGACCTAAAATCCTTTTTAATTACAGGACTGAATTAGCTATTAACTATTAGCTATTACCAATTACCAAGAGACTGTTTGGCCCATGCCCCATGCCCTATTCCCCATGCCCCATGCCCTATTCCCCAATTTGGTATTCGTGCCAAAACAGTTCGGCAAAAGCAACAGTGGGGTGTATGGGGGCTTTCGGCTTAGTTCGCAGAGACATTCCAGCTTCTACGGGAGTTCGATCGCCCTTACGAGAGTTGCATCGTTCGCAAGCAGTCACCACGTTGTCCCAAGTATGCGGGCCGCCCTTCGATCGAGGCATGACGTGATCCAACGTCAAATGCCGATTGCTGCCGCAGTATTGGCAAGAATGAGCGTCGCGGCGCAGAACTTCCCGGCGATTGACCGGGGGTACTTTCCACAGGCGTTCCCTGTTACCAAAAGTCAAGCGGATTTGTTCGGGTACGTGGATGCTGGTGCTGGGCGATCGCACCAGCCAGCCGTTGCCAATGCTAAAATCAAGAGGTTCAGCCTTGCCTGTTACCAACAGTACGATCGCCCGTTTGATGTTGACACGGCTCATTGGTAGGTAATTCTGAGAAAATACCACCACAGATTGCCTCAATACATCAGTTACTACGGTCACGGCTTGCTCCTCCTCATTTGGATTTTAGATTTTAGATTTTAGATTTTAGATTTGGGATTTGGGATTTGGAATTTTCGGTGCAACGCCTGCATTGGCTACATCTGGTTTTTTCCCAGTTCCCCAAGCGGATCGAATTTCTCAAATATCCAATCAAATGCCCCCGCTTCTCTTACTTAGAAGCGGGGGCTAGAAAAACTGCGTTCATGCAAATTTTCATCCTGTCTTGGTACAGTAGTTTAGCTGTACCTCCCGCTTCGCGTCTCTCGATATGGCTGTGCCACTTGCAGACCGTGCTGGTCTACCTCGTTGTAATTAATTTCTGCAATTTCTCCTAATCCACTATAACCGGGTTTAATTAGGCCCAAGCCCGCCCACGAGGTCGCTGCGACAGTCGCAAAACCCGTGCTAAAGACGTGCCGTGACGACTCGGAGCGACCCGTGGGGCGATCGCACTTCAGTTGATAGGTGGAGTAGGTGGGGAGAAATTTCACAGCAGGCAGAAGGTGGTTAAGAGGCTTTCAATCTAGCTGTAAACATACTACACTGATATTACACATATGTCCACCCGTCACGGAGAAAAATTATGCATACCCTACCTAGAACCTCAACCACCGAAATGGAAGTGACCAGCATTCGACTCGAAAGAGAGCTCAAGGAGAGACTCAAAGAACTCGCGGGCAATCAAGGCTATCAAGCTTTGATTCGAGATTTGCTCTGGAATTACGTGCAGCAGAAGTCTGGAGAGTATCGGCAGATGTTTTCTCGATCGGATATTCGAGCTAGCATTAATGCCACAGCACAGCAGGAGGAACGCTGCGCGCTTACAGGAGAGTTGATCCGACCGGGCGGCCCGATGTTATTAGGCCTGACGATGCACGGCGAAATGGTGCCGCTGAGTATAGGGAGTATGGCTGGTTGACACTCCTGGGCCTGAAGGCATGAGGATTCTTCTATCTACGAGCTGACTTGCTCTAATTGGATTTCTCCAACGAAAGTAGAGGACAATTCTCCCGAAGCGTTATTTGCATCTAGTGCAAGAGTTCCGGTATGCCCTACCGTACTCAATCCCCGACTTAGGATTATTCTAGCTGCGTTCTCGTCTCTATCTAACAAGCACCCACATTTACAAGCGTGGGTTCTAGTAGATAGAGTTTTTTTGACAATTTCACCACAACTAGAGCATTCTTGACTGGTATATTGCGGATTTACCGCAACCGTTACCCGCTCGAATACTTTTCCAAAATATTCAAGCCAGACACGGAATTGATACCAAGATGCGTCGTTAATAGACTTGGCGAGACAGTGATTCTGCACCATATTTTTGATTCTCAAATCTTCGTAGGCTATCAAGTCGTTGGACTGAGTGACGCACCTTGCCAACTTTAGGGCATGGTCTTTACGTTGCCTGCTTATTTTGAGATGGCGCTTACCAAGAATCTGTCGAGCTTTGCCTCTATTCTTTGAACCTTTGACTTTTCTAGATACCCGACGTTGACTGCGTTTGAGAACACGTTCACCTTTCCTCAGAAACCTAGGATTTTCGGCGTTGCTGAGTTAGAGTATGAATAGGAGGAATAATTTATGCAATGCCCAGAATGTAAATCAACCCATAT
>NZ_JAUBOX010000197.1:0-1354 GCF_036700445.1 Microcoleus sp. T3_B1 | reverse complement strand
CAGGGTAAGCTCATCTAATTTAGTATAAATTGTACTTGACAAAAAGACAAATATAAAAAATGTGGTATTTACGTATTAGCAATTTTATAATGCCTTAAAAACTAAGTCATCAAGCGGTAAAACTCAATGGATAAAGGATTCCTGCCCGCCCGGCCAAAGTCTAAACTACTGAAGAAGCCCTCAGCTATCTCTATGCAAGAGTTACAAGGAAGCTTATCAAGTTATTTTGATGACGTACCCGACCCGAGAGTGAACCGAACCAAACGTCACTTACTGAAAGATATTCTCGTCATTGCTATATTATCTACAATAGCTGGAGGTGATGGGTGGGAAGACATGGAAAATTATGGAATCAGTAAGCAGCAATGGTTGCAAAAATTTTTAGACTTACCAAATGGTATCCCGAGCGATGATACCTTCCGACGAGTTTTTGAAAAGGTAGACCCGAAAGTTTTAGAACAGAAGTTGACTGAATGGGTTAAACAATTAATTGGGCCAGTTGTCCAACAAGTTATCCCGATTGATGGAAAAAGTATCCGAGGTTCTTATGACCGAAAAACCGGGGAAAAGAATTTACATTTAGTGACGGCGTGGGCGAGTGAAAATCGGTTGGTACTTGGACAAGTTAAAGTTGAAAACCATTCCAATGAAATCACAGCTATCCCAGCCCTATTGGAATTAATCGATGTCACCGGAGCGATTATTACGATGGATGCGATGGGTACTCAAACCGAGATTGTTCGGCTGATTCGTCAAAAAAAAGCTGATTACGTAGTTACTTTGAAAAAGAATCATCCAACCCTTTATAAACAAGTCAAAACCTGGTTTGAAACAGCCAGAGCCAACCAATTTGGGGGAATTGAAGTGAGTGAAGATTCCCGAACGGAAAAAGCACATCATCGAATCGAAACTCGAAAAGTTTGGGCGGTTCCAGTGGGGGTTTTAGGCGGGCTTTACAAACAAGAAGACTGGACAGATATTCAGACTATTGTTATAGTAGAACGTTTCCGTTATCTGTGGAACAAAACCACTCATGAAGTACAATTTTACCTAAGTTCCTTACCCGTAGATGCCCAGCTTAATGGTCGCGTCATTCGTCAACATTGGAGTATTGAAAATCAAGAACATTGGGTTTTAGATGTCACTTTTAATGAAGATAGATCTCGCATTCGGTCCTTGAATAGCCCTCGAAACTTGGCTGTTATCAGACGGATGTCCCTGAATGCTGTAAATCAAGAAACTACTCTCAAGCGTAGCTTGCGACAGAAAAGAAAACGGGCTGCAATGAATGATGAATACATGATGCTTCTTCTCAAATCCTTTTGTCAAGGCTGATTGAGATGCTCTTACCCTG
>NZ_JAUBOX010000008.1:0-145030 GCF_036700445.1 Microcoleus sp. T3_B1 | reverse complement strand
TCATCTTTATTTAACGATTTTACTAGCTTTTTCATTTTATCTCTTTTTTGACACATTTGCCAAAGTGAGATGCACCCGCACGCGATCGCAACCATCAGCCAACAAATCCACTTTCAAAACTCGCTCCACATCCCACAAAATCAGCGTATTATCCTCACTCACAGAAGCCACAAATGACCCATCCCCACTATACACTACCCCCCGAATCGCCGCAGAGTTACCTCTGCTGAGCGTCGTTAATTGGGTACCGTCAAGCTTCCAAAACTTCACCGTATTGTCTACACTACCAGAAGCAATAATATTACCATCCGGGCTAAACGCCACCCCCCATACCGCGGCCAGATGACCTTCCAGAGTTCTCAGTAACTTACCATCCACAGTCCAAAGCTTAATCGTATTGTCCCCGCTGCCAGAAGCCAGAAATTTACCGTCAGGGCTAAACGCCACCCTCCAAACCGCAGCAGTATGACCTTGAAAAGTTCGTAGGGGCAGTGCCCCCGTGCCTGCCCCATCAAGCTTCCACAACTTCACAGTACCATCACCCCCTGCCGAGGCAATTAGCTGACCGTCAGGGCTAAATAACACCTGCCAAATAGGAGCATGATGTTCTGTCATAATAGTCTGCAATAAAGTACCATCGGGCCGCCAAAGCTTGATAGTATTATCTTGACTTCCAGAAGCAAGAATTTGACCGTCAGGACTAAAAGCCAATGCAAAAACCGTAGTGTTATGACCTACCAAAGTTGCGATCGCTTTTCCGTTTCGAGTCCAGATATTCACCTTATTATCAATTCTGCCAGAAGCAATTAACTTGCCATCGCCACTCATGGCAACAGCATAAATCGCAGCCTTTTCGAGATCGAAAGTCGCCAGCAATTTGCCTTGCCGACTCCAAAGCTTAGTCGTGCCATCCTCGCTGCCTGTAGCAATTGTAGAACTATCCGAACTCAGTGCGATCGCCCAAATCCCGGCTTTATGTGCAGTAATCATCGTCCCGAATGGGTTTTGACTCTGCCACAGCCGCACCGTATTTTCTGCACCCGCCGAAGCAATAAAACTGTACGTCGGGCTCCAAGCTATCCCCCAAATCCCAGCAGTGTGACCTCTCAATGTCGTCCGTTCTGTTCCGTCAAGATTCCAGAGTTTAACAGTTTGATCCCGACTTGCAGAAGCAAGAGTCTGACCATCGGGACTGAAAACAACTCCCGATACTACAGCAGAATGACCTTCAAGCGTTCTAAGCAAAGTACCGTTTTTGTTCCACAGTTTCACCGTTTTGTCTCCACTTCCTGAAGCCACAATCTGACCGTCTGGACTAAACGCTGCTGCAGATACCACAGAAGTATGACCCCGGAGAGTTCTTAACAGTTTGCCGTCTTTGTTCCAGAGTTTCACCGTTTTGTCTCCACTTGCCGTAACAATAGTCTGACCGTCTGGACTGAAAGCCACTGAGGTTACCCCAGCAGTATGACCCTGGAGAGTTCGTAGGGGCAGTGCCCCCGTGCCTGCCCCGTCTTTGTTCCAGAGTTTCACCGTTTTGTCCATGCTGGCAGAGGCAATTGTTTGACCGTCGGGACTAAACGCCACTGTCCAGATACCAGCAGTATGACCCTGAAAAGTTCGTAGGGGCAGTGCCCCCGTGCCTGCCCTATCGAGTTTCCAAAGTTTTACAGTTCCATCATCACTTCCAGAAGCAATAAACTGACCGTCCGGGCTAAATTTGACAGACCGAACGATCGCCTGATGACCTTTGAGTGTTGCTATTTCCGTTCCGTCCCGCCGCCACAGTTTAATAGTTTTATCCACACTTGTTGAAGCAATAAACTTACTGTCCCGACTAATATCAATTCCAATAGCAGCCGCTTTATGTCCCGATAAACGGTTGTATTCAACCCCTTCATAAACCGCTTGACGCAATACATCGATCACTCGATGTTCAATATTTTTATCTTTATTGCCTAAGTTTTGTAGTCGGCGCTTAGCTTTAATTGCTTCTATTAGTGCATCCAATCGGCGATTAGAGGCAAACAGTCCCTCCGAGGAAGAAACCAGCGCTTCAATTTCACTCATCCGAGCTTCGCGCTCACTAATGACGGCTCGGCGATACTGAAAATAACTTGTTACTCCTAAAGCACCGGCAAGCAGCAGTGCAATACTAACAGAAAATAGTAAGCGCCTCTGTCGTTTCGCTGCTTTTTTTTCTTGAATTAATCGCATTTGTTCCTCGGCCAGCCGCGCTTCCACTTCTTTGGTGCGTTCTGCTTCTAAAGCTTGTTGAACTTCTCGCCTATCTAGTTCGGCACTAGCAGCTAAGAACTGATAGTCAAGGTTACTCAAGCTTTTTTCCTGCGCCCAGATTTGACCATCTTTTAAGGCTTGTCCCCGCAAAAGTCGGGAAAAATCTGTTTGTTGTGAAGCAACCCAAGCATCGAAGGTTTGCGAGTAGGGGCGCAGTTGCCCTAATTGCTTCTCTACCCATTCGAGGTTAAAAACTTCAGCATAAATCCTGTTTCTCACCTGTAAATAACCATTATTTTTGACCACTAATCCCGATAATAATAGTTCAATTTGTTCTGGTGAGTCATCAGTTGATACCCCTCCGGCTATTTGGCTCAAAGGTAGAAATCTTTCATTTCCTTGTAGGGGCAATTCTCCTGTAGTTGCCCTATAAAGATTTGGGTCAGGCACGGGAGTGCTGCCCCTATAGTCCTCTTCAAAGCCCCACAATGAAACAGATCCGCTGGCTAAAGGGGGGTTAGATTGTAAAATTTGCTGGTAGATGCCGAGTAATCTGCCCGCGCGTTGTTCGTTGCGAATAATCCGCTCCTTTATGGTTTTTAAATGTTCCGGCTCATCCTGAGATTCCCAGTTATTAATGATATTTTCTCGCACTAAACGATCTACCCAAAACTCTTCTGTTCCTGCTGGAATTGTTACTACTTTTTGCGGTGTAGTTTTAGTTGCTATGTAGGCTAAATAGCACAGTTTTTGCGTAAGAAATGGCTGCCCTGAAGTCCAAGCCAAAATCTGTTGGATAATAGCTTGATAATTATTGACTACACTTGCTAATCCCGCCGCTAATGGCTGGGCTTCTTCTAGTTCAAAACCTCGTAAATTTATGGCTCGCCCAATATTAAAAGGAGTTCGTTTTTTATCAACAATTAAATCGCTAGGTGTTGCTACTCCAAATATTGCAAAACTAATACGATTATATGCTGGATTAATTGAGCGTTGATTATAGCAAAAGCGAATTAGGGCAAAAAAATCATCGACAGGGAACTCTAGACTGAGAACACTGTCAATTTCATCAATAAATATAATAATTTTTTTGTCAGGAAACTTGGATAACAAAATATCTTCAATAAAATGACTCAATCTTTGCAGGAATGATAAATCTTCTTCATCACGCCACCAGGTTTTTAGGTTAACTTGCCCTAAAAGATTGAAGCCGCGCCACAGTTCACCAATCATCCCTTTATACCACTGTAAAGGAGTGATATTTTCACTGCCGATGCGGGTCATGTCGATCGTGCTGCATAGAAATCCCTCAGCTTGCAATCGGTGTAAGGTGCGGACTAATAGAGAAGATTTTCCCATTTGCCGCGAATTGAGTACATAACAAAATTCGCCGGCTTTTAAGGCTTCATAGAGTTCGGAATCTGCTTGTCTTACTACGTAGGTAGGCGCATTATTGGCAAGGCTGCCGCCGATTTGGTATTGGTAATTATTCATGTTTGTGAGTTCAGGGTTTTTGAGATTTTAACGATCGCCCACGGCATCGCACAGATGCCTATCCTCCTCCTTCACATCGGCATTTGTTCGCAGGTAATCTCGCACCCAGTCGCAACCAAACACCAGCGGGTCTGTATTGAGAATGCGCTTCACATCCCACAAAATCGCCGTTTGGTCATGGCTTGCCGAGACAAGGAAAGTGCCGTCGGGACTAAAGGAAACTCCTGTCACCACACCTGTATGCCCCGTGAGTGTCGTCAGCAAGATGCCATTTTTGTTCCAGAGTTTCACCGTGTTATCCAGACTTGCCGTAGCGACGATTTCACCATCCGGGCTAAAGGAAACTCCCACCACTCCCTCTGTGTGGCCTTTGAGCGTTCGCAGGAGCACTGCTTTCTGAGGAACTGAGGTATCTGAGGGATCTAATTTCCAGAGTTTGGCAGTGCCATCTGTACAGGCTGAAGCTAGAGTCTTGCCATCGGGACTGAAACTGACCCCCGTAGTCACAGCCTGATGGGCATCAATCGCCTGCAACAAAGTGCCATCGGTCTTCCAGATAGAAATAGTACCGCTGCTACCGACGGCGGCTAAAGCTTTTCCATCAGGGCTAAAGGCCACACTCCAGAAGGCGCTGCCATCTAGCTTCAGAGTTCGCAGTAACACACCGTCTGGCTGCCAGAGTTTTACCGTGCCGTCCATACTTGCGCTGGCAATAATTTTACCGTCAGGACTCCAAGTAATTCCGTAAACGATTCCGTTGTGGGCGTTGATTTCTCTGAGGAATCTGCCATCCTTGTGCCAGAGTTTAACTGTTTTTTCTGCCCCCACTGCAATGACTTGACCATCAGGACTGAATGCCACATCCCAAAGCCCTCCTGTACCCTCCTTAAGCGTCCGTAGGGGCAGTGCCCCCGTGCCTGCCCCATCGAGACGCCAAAGTTTCACCGTGCCGTCTGTACTGGCAGTGGCGACGATTTTACCGTCAGGAGCGAAAGCAGCTTTATAAACAGCAGCGTCGTGACCTGGCAGGGGCAAGAAAAAAATGTTTTTCGGCTGCCAAAGTTTGACAGCATTTCCTACACCCAGCGAAGCAATTGATTTGCCGTCAGGACTGACATGAATATCCCACACGGCACCGCGATGCCCTGCAAAAGTTCTCAGCTCTTTGCCGTCTTTACTCCAAAATTTGATTGTTCGATCGTCGCTGGCTGAGGCGATAATCTGACCGTCGGGACTGAAATCTAGACCCTGAACGCCAGATGCGTGACCCTTAAGGGTTCCTAGGGGCTGTAACTCTTCGTCTGACGGGGCATGGGATCGCCAAAGTTTAACAGTTTTATCCATGCTGGCGGAGGCAAATATCTCGCCGTCAGGACTAAACTTGACCTCCCAAATGGCAGCGCTATGGCCTTGAAACGTTCGCAGTACAGTTACTGCGTCCCAGAATAAGCCGTTTTTTTTCCACAATCGGATCGTGCCCTCCGCACTTGCGCTAACGAGCATTTCCCCGTCGGGGCTAAAGCTCAGGCTCCTCACCGCATCGGTGCGATCGAGAATGGTTAATAAATTGCCGTTTTTGTCCCAGAGTTTAACGGTGTTATTCTCACCGGATGCAGCTAAAGTCTCGCTATCTGGGCTGAACGCCACACCGCTTAACTCGTTACTGTGTCCCTCAAGGCTGTGCAGGAGTGTGGGGCCCGCCCAAGACGTTCCCTCTTGCTGCCAAACTTTAACTGTGCCATCTCCACAGATGCAAGCGAGGAGTTTGCTGTCGAGGCTAAAAGCCATCCTCCATACCATACTCTTGTGGGGAAGAGTCGCAATCAGGGTGCCATCTCGCTGCCAGAGTTTGACCTCGTTAGCTGTACTTGAGGAGGCAATTGTCTGAGCGTCGGGACTGATTGCTAATCTATACAGTGTCGCCTGATGTCCTGACAAGCGGTTGAACTCCGAAGCTCCATAAACTGCCTGCTCTAGTAATAATTGCACGCGATTTTCTAGTTCGGGATTTGCGCTGCCGAGTTGTTGCAGTTTACGCTTGGCTTTGATGGCGGCAATGAGGCTGTCTAATTTTTGCTCTAAGGTGAAGAGGGCTTCGGAGGAGGTGGCGATCGCTTCTACCTCACTTATGGTTGCGTGGCGATATTGCCAAAAAGCTGCTGTTCCGAGAAAGAGGGCGATCGCTAATGCTAAAGAGAGTGCAGCAATAAACCACTTTTGCCGTCTGGCATTTTTTTCGACTTCTTTTAACCTTTCTGCTTCTAAGGTTAGTTGCATTTCTTGCTTGTCGAGTTCGGCGCTAGCTGCTAAAAACTGATAGTCTAAATCGCTCAAACTTTTTCCCTGCATCCAGATTTGAGCATCTTTTAAGGCTTGTCCCCTCAAAAGGCGCGAATCATCTGTTTGTTTGGCAGCGTTCCAAGCATCGAAAGATTGGGAGTAAGGACGCAGTTGCCCTAATTTTTTCTCAACCCATTCTATATTAAATACTTCTTGATAAATTCGGTTTTTTACCTGCAAATAGCCTGCACTTTTTACCACTAAACCGGATAGTAATAGTTCGATTTGTTCTCGGCTGTCATCGGTTAATACCCCCCCTAGCCCCCCCTTAGTAAGGGGGGGAGCCGAAGGCGGGGGGGTCAGAATTTGCTGGTAAATGCTGAGCAATCTTCCGGCGCGTTGTTCGTTTCTCAGGATGCGATCGCCTATCGTTTTTAAATGCTCCGGTTCGTCTTGCGATTCCCATTTATCGATGATTTGCGATCGCACCAAACTATCCACCCAAAATGCCTCTGCCCCAGGGGGAATATTTACTAATCCGTCCGCCGTTTCTAGGCTGGCTCTGTACGCCAAATAGCAAACTTTATGGGTGAGAAATGGCTGTCCTGAAGTCCAAGCTAATATTTGTTTAAGAACGGCACGAGGATTACTGACGGCACTCTCTAATCCCTTAACTAATAGTTGGGCTTCGTGCAGTTCAAAACCCTGCAAATCTATAGCATGACCGATATTAAAAGGAGTTCGCTTTTTGTCAGCAATTAAATCGCTTGGCGTGGCTACTCCAAAAATTGCAAAAGTAATGCGGTTATACTCTGCATTAATCGCTCGCTGATTATAGCAAAACCGAATCAGGGCAAAAAAATCATCGACATCGAAATCCAAACTGAGAATGCTATCGATTTCATCGATGAATATAAATATCCGCTCGTGAGGAAAATTGACCAGCACGATATCTTCAATAAAATGACTCAATCTTTGCGAAAATGAGACCTCTTCTTCGTCGCGCCACCAAGTTTTTAAATTAACTTTTCCTAACAAATTGAAGCTGCGCCATAAATCCGCAACTATTCCTTTGTACCATTGTAAGGGAGTGATATTTTCGCTACCGATGCGGGTCATGTCGATCGTGCTGCATTGAAAACCTTCTGCTTGCAGTCGGTGCAGGGTGCGGACTAAGAGAGAAGATTTGCCCATTTGTCGCGAGTTGAGGATGTAACAAAATTCCCCAGATTTTAAAGCTTCATAAAGTTCGGAATCTGCTTGTCTTACTACGTATGTAGGCGCATCACTGGCGAGACTGCCCCCAATTTGGTATGTAACCTTGGTCATGCCGTTTATGAGTTGGTTTAAAGGTGAAAGTTGAGTATAAAAAGAGGCAGCCTGAGCGTTATTTTTGTCATCATCTCTACTGAATTATAATCCATCGGTAAAATTCATGTTTTCCAAGTAGTTGTTTTTATAATAAATTGACAAAATAACAACTAGAAATTATCATACAATATAGCCTAATGTTGTCAATTTATATTAACATTGAAATTAACAGCAAACAAGGAGAATCAATATGCTCATTCAAGAACAACCAGCACAGTCTAAACAAATGACCCTAGACGAGTTTCTGGACTGGTATCCAGAGGGTCAAGGTCGCTTTGAACTACATGATGGAGCCGTTATTGAAATGCAAGCAACTGGAACACACGAACAGGTGGGGGGTTTCCTAGCCCTTGAAGTGGGAGTAGAAATTAAACGTTTGGCTTTGCCCTATTTCATTCCCCGCCAAGGAATTATTAAGGCTATTGATTCTGATAAGTCTGGCTACAGCCCAGATGTGATGGTGTTAGATTGGCAACAAATCGAAACGGAACCGATGTGGAAAAAGCGCTCGACTATTACCAGAGGTGAAACTATCCGTTTAGTCATCGAAATCGTGAGTACAAATTGGCAAGATGACTACTTAATAAAGTTAGCAGAATATGAAAAATTGGCAATTCCTGAATACTGGATTGTCGATTATTTGGGGTTGGGGGGAAGAAGATATATTGGCAACCCCAAGCAACCAACTATTTCCGTTTATCAGTTAGTTGATGGTGAGTATGTAGTTAATCAGTTTAGAGGTGATGATGTGGTGCGATCGCTTGCATTCCCAGATTTAAACTTAACGGCAAAACAGATTTTTCAGGTGGGGCAATAACTAACTAAAGTTGTGCGAACCAAAATATAGGCGGTACAACTCGCAGCTTAGCGTACAGCGGTTGTTATCGATATGAATCAGGCCCATACTAAATAATTTAGAAGCTACTATCGGATCTAATTCCACTCCGTGTTCCGATTTTACCACTTGTTTAAGTGCAAGCGCAAGTTCGGGATACTCTTGCAATGTTGCCCAAAAACTCCGCAAGTAATCTTTATAAATTCCCGCGATTGTCGGAGCTTCTTGTAGTAGCTGATCTAGCCTTACACTGTTTTGACAGAGGTGGTAAAGAGCGAGCCGCACCAGATAAGGATGTCCCCCCACCATTGCCATCAGTCGCTCGGCATCGGAACCCTCTGTCCAATCCAGTCCGTGACGCTGCGCTAAAGCAAGTATCTGCTCTTCTGTAAAATAGGGCAATTGCAGCGGTAAACCGACATTAAAAGGCGATTCAGTGAGCTTTAAAGGAATATAAATTTCTGTGGAGTGAAGAACGATTAACCGCAGTTTTCCCAAAGTTTCAATCCGCTTTGCTTCTTCATGCCAGCTTCGCAGCAGCGGCAAAAATTCTCTGGCAATTTTTGGATACTCAAAAATTCTATTTACTTCATTTAAAGCTAACACAAGAGGGGTACTTATTTGTGCTAATATATATTGTTGCAAATAAATGGTGCAGCTTACTTTGCTACCCATGTCTTCATCCCAATAATCATCTAATAGAGGTGGTAATTCTAGGTGACGGCTGATGTTGGCACAAAACCAGCGTAAAAATTTATCGATATTGGCTAAGACAGCTTCCTCGGCTTGCTGAAAATCTAAACTTACAGTTCGATAGTCAAGAGAAGTCGCGCGATCTAAAATGCGTAGCAGAAGGGAACTTTTTCCCATCTTCCTGGGAGCTTTAATCCGCAGCACACTTCCTGGTTTGGTAATCTCTCGATAGGCGAGTTCTTCAATTAGCGGGTGAGGGATATAAAATGGCGAACCGAGGGGCACGGGAGATCCTGGAAATTCTAAAGGTGTTGCTAGGCATTGGCTGCGGGTGAATGCTTCAATTAATTCTCGTTCCTCTGCAGTCAGGGAACGTGATTCTACACAAGAGCGAAAATTTGATTTACTAATAGATGTCTGCAAGATTTGAGAGAGAGATTGCCACAAGGATGAGGCGATGTTTCTCAGGTAATGCTCTCCGTAATGAGAGGCAGATGCGATACTTGTATAAGTCTTTCCTTCCCAAACTTGGCGGAGTATGATTTCTTGTACTGGATATAAATCTTTTTGTAATCGGACACGAGTTAGCTGTAGTACCTCATCTATCGTCATAATTTGCAATTATCCCCTGAGTGTATCGTTGATATTATCACTTATAATTGACTGTAAAGCTGAGAGCGATCGCCTATTGGATTGCGACACGATCCTGTCGCGACATTTCTCAGGGGGTAATTGGTCACATCGGTTAATTATCCCCCGAAGAGTATCACTATCAATAAAGAATTCCCTCGCGGGGTGGGGGCGCGTTTATTTAACCTGTCTGCACTCTTCAAGGGTACAAGAGTGAACCCACCTCTACAGGCTTTGGAGAATGGTTCTCTTCGTTAAGTGAAATCCGTGACATCCGTTAAATCTGGTAATTTCCCCGTTGCCTGACCGATCGCTGAGTGCTATAACCTAATTTCAATGGGCGCTGGCGCTCCTACTGGAAAGGAATCTGTGCTCAGTTTTTCTTGATCGTTGGCCAAAATGTCATGCCGGTGTCACAGTTGATAGTGAAGGCAGAATTAAAAATGTGACAGTTGACTTTGCTAAAACTTAGTCGATTGATGTTAATTTAATTAACAGTAGTTTCTGATCGCTGCATTTACTCATCACAAGCGTTAAGTCCAAAAGCATAATTCTTCTTTTTGTGCTAGCAGGTTTTTTGATTTGCCTGTAATACGGTCTTAAAAATTTAGCAAATAACCTAGTTGATTTAATGCAAATGGTTCATAAAATTTTTCCTAATTATTTTATTCCTCACGGCCATTGCTACTTGTGGAAGCCTGGATTGGTGGGGCTACACGTTTTGTCCGATGGTTTGATAGCAGTCGCTTATTTTTTGATACCGATCACGCTGATTTATATTGTAAAAAAGCGGCAAGACGTGCCTTTTGACTGGGTTTTCATGCTGTTTGGCTCTTTTATTATCTGCTGCGGGATTACCCATATTATGGAAATATGGACGCTGTGGCATCCTAATTATTGGTTCTCTGGTTTTCTTAAAGGGATTACTGCGCTGATTTCGCTATGTACAGCAGCAGTGCTGGTAGAACTAATCCCAAAAATCTTGGCTATTCCCAGTCCCGCTCAATTGACGGCGGCAAATAGGGCTTTACAAAATGAGATTGGCGATCGCAAACAAGCTCAAGAAGCCCTCTCGGAATTAATGTTAGAATTGGAAAAACGGGTTATTGAGAGGACGATCGCTTTAGAAGTTGCTAATGAACGTTTGCAACAGGAAAATCGCGATCGCTCTTTGGCGGAAAATTCATTGCGGCACTCTGAAGCTAAACTGCTAGAACAAACTCAGCATTTAGAAAACGCTCTGCAACAACTTAAAGGCGCTCAAGCTCAACTCGTGCAAACTGAAAAAATGTCGTCTTTGGGGCAAATGGTAGCTGGGGTTGCTCACGAAATAAATAACCCTGTCAACTTCATTTATGGCAATCTGATTCCGGCTGAGGAATACATTAAAGATATTTTGGCCTTGATTAAGGCTTATCAAGTTTATTACCCCACTCCTGCGCCGGAAATTGCAGACAAGATTCACACTATCGAACTCGATTTTATTTTAGAAGACTTGCAAAAACTTTTTGGTTCGATCAAAATAGGAGCAGAGCGAATTAGAGAGATTGTTAAATCTTTACGAACTTTCTCCCGGTTAGACGAAGCCGAAATGAAAAAAGTAAATATCCATGAAGGGCTCGATAGCACTTTAATGATTTTGCAGCACCGCTTGAAAGAACAACCAAACCGTCCACCTATCCAAGTGATTAAAGAGTATGGAGATGTGCCAGCATTGCAATGCTACGCTGGGCAGCTTAACCAAGTATTTATGAATATTTGTTCAAATGCTATTGATGCTTTAGAACAGATTGTACAGGAGGGATATTCGACCAACGGCTATTGGGAAAATAATTTATCTGACAACTTACAAAACACCTATTGCCCACTGCTAAAAATTCGCCTCCGCACCCTTTTAGTTGATGGCAAGTGGGTGCAGATTCACATTGCTGATAATGGCACGGGCATAGATTATGATGCGATCGCTAAAATTTACGATCCATTTTATACAACGAAACCTATCGGTGCTGGTACCGGGCTGGGTTTGGCGATTTCTTATCAGATTATTCAAGCCCATGAAGGTTATTTGCGCTGCACTTCCGAGGTTGGGAGAGGTACGGAGTTTATCATTGAAATTCCTTTGCGATCGCAATTTGGCGAGCGCCACCATCTGCACAAGCAAGCTGTTATGAACAAGCGGGGTTTAGGCGTTAATAAATAATGCTGAATCCCGCTACAATTTTCGGCTTATTTTATTTTTTTGCCTAACTTAGGCATCATCAAATCCATCTTATCTGCCAATAACAACTATTATGTGGGAAGCACTCAAAAATATCTTTTCCCCAACTCAGTATATGCCTCACGGTCATTGCTATCTTTGGCAAACGCCTTTAGTGTGGCTGCACGTAACTGGGGACTTTTTAATCGCGATCGCCTACTATTCAATTCCGGCGATGCTAATTTATTTTATCTTCAAGCGCCGCGATGTTCCTTTTTTAGGAATATTTGCTTTATTTGGTGCATTTATTATTCTCTGCGGCACGGGTCACTTGCTAGACATTTGGACGTTGTGGCATTCCGCTTATTGGCTGTCGGGGATTGAAAAAGGAATTACTGCACTTGTTTCCTGCTACACCGCCGCCTCGATGGTAACACTATTGCCCCAGTTTTTGTCTTTAAAAACCCCCCAAGAATTAGAGGCGATAAATTGCAAGTTGCAGAGTGAGATCGCTGTGCGTGAAGAGGCAGAATTAGCGTTGCGCCACGCTTATGATGACTTAGAAATTAAAGTCCAACAACGCACCGTACAGTTGAGAAAAATCAACGGTTATTTAGAAGCAGAAATTAAAGAAAAAATATCCGCTGAATCCGCTTTGCGAGAACGAGAAACTAGATTAACAGAACAACAAAATGGCTTGCTAGAATTAGCAAAAAATTCTAGTATCTACGAGGGAAATATCGCCGAGGCATTGAGAGAGATTACGCAAATGGCAACTTGTACCCTGAATGTCGATCGGGCAAGTATTTGGTTTTATCAGGAAGATAAATCAGGAATGTGCTGCGCGGATCTTTACGAACTGATGCCCAATCAACACAGCGCCGGTGCAGAACTGAAAGTTGCTGACTATCCTAGCTATTTCCAAGCTTTGAAGACAGAACAGGCGATCGCAGCAGTTGATGCCAAAACTGATCCGCGCACCCTCGAATTTAGCGAATCTTATTTGATGCCTTTAAACATCTCGTCGATGCTAGATGTTCCTATTACCCATAAAGGGCAAGTTGCGGGTGTAATTTGTTTAGAACATCTGGGAACGACCAGGAATTGGACGCTCGACGAACAAAGCTTCGCTAGCTATGTGGCGCAGATCGCAGCTTTAGCAATGGAAGCCCGCGATCGCAAGCAAGCCGAGTTAAACTTGCGTTCTGTCACCGAACGCTTGCAATATTTGCTGGCGACTACTCCGGCGGTGATTTTTAGCTGCAAATTAGGGGGAAATTTTGAGGTAACATTTGTCAGCGATAATATTGTTTCAATGATTGGTTACGAAGCCAGAGAATTTATTGATGGTTCTCTTGATTGGCATAGCCTGGTTCATCCAGACGATCGAGAGATTGTTGCTACTTCATTCGCTCAGATATTGGAAAAAGGATCGATTTCCTACGAATACCGCGAACGGCACAAAGACGGTAGTTATCGCTGGATATACGATGAGGTTAAGTTAGTCAAAGATGCTGCTGGCCTACCAGTGGAGTGCGTTGGTTATGGAGTAGATATTACTGCTCGCAAACAGGCGGAAAGAGCCTTGCAGCAACAAGTAAAAAGGGAGCGGCTCGTGAATGCTATTCAAGAGCGGATTCGCTCCTCTCTTAACCTAGAAGAAGTGCTGACAATGGCTGTGGAAGAAGTCCGCCAGTTTTTGTCAACAGACAGGACTATTATTTACCGCTTTAACCCTGATTGGAGTGGATTGGTAGCCGTCGAGTCGGTAGCAGCCGATACAATGCCGATTTTGGGAATTGACATTAATGACCCTTGCTTTCGAGAAGGCTACATTTCTTTTTACGAGCAGGGACACATTCGCGCGATCGACAATATTTATACCGCAGGTATTTCAGAGTGCCATATTAATTTACTGAGCGAGTTGGAAGTTAAAGCTAACCTCGTGGTTCCCCTTTTGCAAGGTGAAAAACTATGGGGGCTACTCATTGCTCATCACTGCCGCAGTCACCGGC
Organism: Microcoleus sp. T3_B1; assembly: GCF_036700445.1. Taxonomy (NCBI): domain Bacteria; kingdom Bacillati; phylum Cyanobacteriota; class Cyanophyceae; order Oscillatoriales; family Microcoleaceae; genus Microcoleus; species Microcoleus sp. T3_B1. Next base: position 131,277 of record NZ_JAUBOX010000008.1, on the reverse strand, counting down.
ATTGGAACTCTTCTGAGATAGAATCTCTCAAGCAAATTTCCGTGCAGCTAGCAATTGCCATCCAGCAATGCACCCTTTTTGAACAAGCCAAAACTGAAATTGCCGAACGTAAATTAGCAGAAACAGCATTACAAAAAGCTGTGGTAGCTGCTGATACAGCTAACCGCGCCAAGAGCGAATTCCTTTCTTCTATGAGCCACGAATTGCGGACTCCCCTAAATGCCATTCTCGGATTTAGTCAGGTGATGGTGCGCGATTCATCTCTCAACAATCAACACCAGCAGCACCTAGAAATTATTAATCGCGCCGGCGAACACTTGCTTTCGCTAATTAATGACATTTTGGAAATGTCCAAAATTGAAGCGGGCCGAAGTCAGCTTAATGAAAGCAGTTTTAATTTAATGCGGTTGCTAAAAACCTTAGAAGAAATGTTTCGATTAAAAGCTAAATCTAAGAAATTGCAGCTAAATTTGGAACTGGGTGACGGCGTACCACACTTTGTTAGTGGAGACGAAGGTAAATTGCGGCAAATTTTGATTAATCTTGTAGGAAATGCGATCAAGTTTACAGAGAGGGGTAGCGTTACTTTGCGAGTGAAAAAGAAGGTAGAAGAAAGTTTGGGGGCTGAAACCGCAGAGTTATCCGACACACAAACAAAACTTGCCGGCGCGGGTTCTGAACATTCCGCAAGCTTAGCGGTTGAAACCGCAGCTATACAAAAGAAACCTGGATGGTGCACTGGTTTTAATCAGTCCGAAAGCTTGGGGCACTGTGATTGTGTAGACGCGACTGACCTTCGCCCGGAATTGTTACGCCTTCAGTTTGAAATTGAAGATACTGGCCTTGGCATTGCCCCTGAAGAGATGAATAAGTTATTTGAACCCTTTGAGCAAACAAAAACAGGTCAAAAGTCTCAACAGGGGACTGGATTAGGTTTACCAATTAGCCGCAAATTTGTACAAATGATGGGAGGAGATATTACTGTCAGCAGTACGCCTGAGTTGGGAAGTAAGTTTGCATTTGATCTTCAACTCAGCCTTGCCACTCCAAGCGAGATTAAAATCCTTACACCGCAGAAAAAAGTAATGAGTTTAGCACCGAATCAACCAGAATACCGGATTTTGGTTGTTGACGATCGCGCCGATAACTGCCTAGTCATAGAGAGATTATTGTCACCACTAGGCCTCATCGTGCGATCAGCTAGAGATGGTGAAGAAGCTATTGCTGTATGGGAGGATTGGCAACCGCACCTGATCTGGATGGATATGCAGATGCCTGTCATGGATGGCTATGAAGCCACCAGAAAAATTAAAGCTCATCCTCTCGGAAAACAAACTGTAATAGTTGCTCTTACTGCTAGCGCTTTTGAAGAGGAACGACACACTATTTTAGGAGCAGGCTGCGATGATTTCATGCGTAAACCCTTCGAGGCAAAGGTATTATTTGCGAAAATGGAAGAACTTTTAGGGGTGCGTTACATTTACGAGGAATCTGTTGATGCACCACTAGAAAATGAAAGCGAAATTAGCGGAGTGACTAGCAATCAATCGGTCGAGTCACAACTCGCTCAAATGCCTCTGGAGTGGGTAGAAAAGATATCTCATGCTGCTCATGAATGTTGCGACGATAAAATTGTCAACTTGATTGAGGAAATGCCGAGTGAGTTTGCTTTCGCCGCCGAATATTTAACTACTTTAGTGCAGGATTTCCTCTTTGACGATATTATAGATATAGCGCAGTCAGCAGTTCGGCGCTGTGAAGATACCAATTTTCAACTAATCTAAACTTAGGAGGCTATTCTATTTAAAAAAGACCTAACATTCAGCCCCTATAGGGTCTCCTTGCCCTCACTTTTTAGGAGAGCCAATTGGAATTTCTACTGTTTCGTTTTTTTTGAGGTAAAATTCTTAAGTATTCACATCTTTTCTCTTAACAAACTACCGTGAGCGAGCGCATGGACAGCCATCAATCTCCTACAATTCAAGCAAACATTTTAGTAGTTGATGATAAGCCAGATAACGTGCGGCTTTTATCTACAATTTTGACGACACAAGGGTATCAGGTTCGTAAAGCGCTGAACGGGCAAAGGGCGATCGCTACAGTGCTGGAGTTTCCGCCGACTCTAATTCTGCTGGACGTGATGATGCCCGAAATGAATGGATATGAGGTATGTGCAAAGTTGAAAGCTTCACCACAAACCAGTTCGATTCCCGTGATTTTCTTAAGCGCCTTAGATGACGTTTTAGATAAGGTGAAAGCTTTTGAGGTGGGAGCAGTTGACTATATTACTAAACCTTTTCAAGGTAAAGAAGTATTGGCACGAGTGGCCAATCAGTTAACAATTCAAAGTCAACAACAGTTACTTCAAGAGCAAACGAAGCAATACCAAGAACTTGTCGAACGTTTGCAAAACGAAATTAAAGAGCGGCAGGGGGTGGAGGTAGCTTTACGGCTTGCTCAAACAAAGTCGGATCATTTATTGCTGAATATTTTACCAGCAGCGATTGTTGAAAGTTTGAAAAAGGGCCAGGGTTCTCCTGCCCAGAGGTTTGATTCAGCAACAGTTCTTTTTGCCGATATTGTCGATTTTACGTCTATTGCTGCTAGAATGTTACCTCTAGAATTGGTAAATGTACTGAACCAGATTTTTTCAAGGTTTGACCAACTAACTGAAACACACGGTTTGGAAAAAATTAAAACAATTGGAGATGCTTATATGGTAGCGGGGGGGTTGCCGGTGCCGAGGGCAGATCATGTAGAAGCGATCGCGAATATGGCCTTGGATATGCAGGAAGCGATCGCTGATTTTCAAACTGACAGAGGCGAACCATTTCAAATTCGGATTGGCATTCATACAGGGCCCGTAGTTGCTGGCGTAATTGGCACTAAAAAATTTATCTATGACTTGTGGGGAGATACTGTTAATGTTGCTTCTCGGATGGAATGTCAAGGATTACCGGGATATATTCAAGTTACTACGGCTATTTACGAAGTGTTAAAAAATCGGTATTTATTTGAAGAAAGAGGTGCGATCGCGGTTAAAGGTAAAGGAGAGATGATCGCCTATTGGCTAAAAGCTAAAAAAGTTAGTTAAACTCACATCTTGCACCATTCTTAATTAGCCTTTTAGGAACAGGCAAGATGCCTGTTCCACAAGAAAATCTACTCTTTGTGGAACGGGCCGGAGAGCCCGTTCTTGAGAAGGGTGCAACATCTCAGGTTAAAGCTAATTGCTAATTTATAGCCGAACTCATCAAAAGATGAAAATAATTTGCAGATTCCAATTTGTATTTTCCCGGACGATTTCAATGCGATCGATAAATTCTCGAAAGTAAAACCTGCGTTCTGATTCTGATAAATCGAGCCAAAATTGCTGCAGGGAAACTGTTTGGGCAATTTCTCGCAAATTTACTGGGGGTAGTTGCGCCAATTTGCTTTGCAGTTCGGCAATTTCGGTGCGGATTTTGTAGGCTCTAAACTCGGCTGTTTCCGTGTCTAAAATGCCGCTTTCAATCAGGGCCCAAAGTTGCTCTATGATTTCTTGTTTCGATGCGATCGCCCTGACAATTCCTGCTTTAATTCCATTCATATTCGGCATTTGCAACCCAGCAACAGCATCGGGTAAATCCCGACAAATACCGGCGATGGTTAATTGCAATACTTCATCGTAGGAAAGGCCGCTACATTTAGGCTGTTGTGCACAGTTAATCGGTCGCAAATAAAGGTATTCTTTTTCTTTGCGGTAGGAGGTGACTTTGGCAACTGTCATGGGCGATTTGCATTCTGCACAAATTGCTAAACCTGCGAGGGAACGTGGGGCGCTAGCGCTGCGAGGAGAAAGGCAGCGGTTCCGGCGCAGCAACCTGTCTATTTGGGCGGCTTCTTCTCTGGAAATAATCGAGGCGTGGGTGTTAGAAATTACTTGGCCGTTTTGATATTCCAAATCGCCTCGGTAGGCGGGATTTGTCAGCCAGCGGCGGCCGGTACTTACAGAAATTTTTTTGTTGTATTTCTTGGCTAAATACCGCACGGAACCTCGCAAGGAACCGTAAATTAAAAAGTGTTCAAAAAAGTCTTTGACGGTGGGGGCGGTGGTTTTATCGATCGTATAACAATCTTTGCCGCGCCGGTAGCCGTAGGGAGCCTTACCCGGTGGAATGCGAGATTTGATGCGGTTGCGGGCGTGTCCTTTGCGAATACTCCGGCTGTGTTGGCTGCGCTGGATTTCTGCGAGGATTTGCAGCAAGTTTTGGCGGTTTCGTGGTTCTGTTTCTGCTTGTACGATGATTTCGACACCGAGGTTTTCGAGTTGGGCGAGGTGCGAACACACTTGCTGCAATGTGTCGCCTAGTTCTTCAAACCGCTGAATTAATAAGTATTTGACTGGTTCTGTTTGGCAGTCTTTGAGGAGTTGCTGAAGTTGCTGCCGGCCTCCTAAGTCTTGATAGGTGCGATCGACTTCTTGGCCCCAAATTTCCGGTGCGGGTGCTGCTTCCAGTAGCGGTTCGGTGTAAGAATAAGCGATGATTTTCATCTGTTACTCGCTGAGTTCGATGATGTTGCCGTCGGGATCTTGGGTAAATAATGCCGATCGACCTGACGCGCTCATTTGGAACGGGCAATTGTGAGCGATTAACTGCTGTTTGGCTGCCTCTAAGTTAGCAACAGAAAATGCTAGATGTCGGTTGCGTCCCCATTTGGCATGGTCTACGGCATCTGGGATAATTGTTTCACCTAAAATTAGGTGGAGCTGGAAGTCGCCGATTTGATACCAGATTCCGGGAAATTTTAAGTCTCGATCGATTTTTGGCAGGTTTAGTACGGTGCTGTAAAAGTGTTGAGATTGTTCCAGGTTGGAGATGAGGATGGCGCTGTGGAGGGATTGAGTAATTTGCATTTTTGTTGGGATTTAGGGTTTTATTTTAACCGCTGATGCAGGCTGATGAGCGCTGATGAACGCAGATTTTTTTGAGGTTGGTTGAGTTTTTGATATGATAACATTGTCCGTCGCTATTAATATATCCATTATCAAGTCTTGTAACAAAAAACTGCCCGCTGGGAGTGTTTTTAACAATGGTTTCTCAAAAAAGTGCGATCGTCTCCAGAGCGGGCAAATTCCGTCTCCGCAATGTCTTGGTAGTTCCCTTTGTTCTCCAAATTTTGGCGGCTGTTGGCTGCGTTGGCTATCTCTCTTACAGAAACGGAGAGCAGATAGTCAACGATATTGTTAGTCAGTTGCGCCAGGAAGTGAGTGCGAGAGTTTACGAACGTGTTCAAACCTATCTGGAAGCTCCGCCACTGGTGAATCAGATCAATCAGGATGCTGTACCTTTGGGGGTGCTGAACTTTGACGATTTGGAGCAAGCTAGACCATATTTTTGGAAACAAGTTCTGCAATTTAAGTCGATCGGTCACGCGGGAATTGCCAACGAAAAAGGTCAGTACCTGCGTGTGGGTTGGGTAAATCGGCTGGTTGGACTTGAACAACCTCAGCTTGCCCAGCAACTGATTCCGGGGGGTGGCGACTTGATATATTACAACCTTGACGATAATGGAAACCCGACAACAATCGACAAAAACACGCCCAATTATGACGTTCGCACGCGCCCTTTTTACAGAGTAGCTGTTGAGAAGAAACAGGCAGCTTGGAGTAAAGTTTATATTAATTTTGGCTACGGTACGCTACAAATTAATGCGAGTCTACCCTATTACGATGCCGAAGGGAAACTAATTGGCGTGCTGACTTGCCAGATGGGACTCGATCAAATTCGCCACTTCCTGCAAACCTTAAGGGTGGGTAATTCCGGTCAAGTATTTATCATTGAACCCCAGGGTGAGTTAATAGCCACTTCGGTTAAAGAACAGCCTCTTTCGGTGGGAACAGGCAAAGATACAAAGCGGCTCAAAGCACAGGAAAGCAGCAACCGACTGATGCGTCAAAGTGTGATTTATCTGCTCGATCGCTTCAAGCGTTTGGAAGACATCCATCAAACTGTTCAACTTGACTTTAAGCTGAACGGTGCGCGGCAATTTATCCAAGTTTCTCCGCTAACTGACAAGTACGGCCTCAATTGGCTGAGTGTAGTAGTAGTTCCTGAAGCGGACTTTATGCCGCAAATTTATGCTCACACTCGGCAGACTATTTTGCTGTGTATTGTGGCTCTCATTGTCTCTGTTGGAGTGGGTATTTTCACTGCTAGCTGGATTACTCGCCCCCTGAACCAAATTGCTCAAGCTTCAGAATATCTAGCAGGTGGTACTCTCAACCAGAACGTTGATTCCAGTCTGATTTTGGAAATTGAAACCTTAAGAAATTCCTTTAATAGCATGGCGAGACAACAGCAAGAATCCTTTGAAACCCTAGAAGATAAAGTCAAAGAACGTACCTCTGAACTCGCTACAGCCACTAAACAAATTGCTGCTCTCAACCAGCGCCTGAAAGCGGAAAACCTCCGCATGAGCTCCGAGCTCGATATGCTCAAACAAATGCAGCAGTTGATTCTGCCAAAACCTGCTGAACTTGCAGCCATTGAAGATTTAGATATTGCCGGATTTATGGAGCCAGCATCGGAAGTAGGTGGTGATTACTACGACGTACTTTGTACTAACGGAGTTGTCACGATTTGCATTGGTGATGTCACCGGACACGGATTGGAAAGCGGCATTTTGATGGTGATGACTCAAGCTGCTGTCCGCACTCTTCAGGAAATGCAAGAATCCAACCCGATGCGTTTTTTAGATACCCTCAACCGCACTATTTATAAAAATGTCCAGCGCATGAACTCCGACAAAAATATGACACTAGCTTTGCTCAACTATGCGGATCGCACAATTAGTATCAGCGGTCAACATGAGGAAACTCTTGTCGTCAGGAAAGGCGGTAAAATCCAGCGGATAGACACCATAAATTTAGGATTTCCCCTCGGCTTACATGATGATATTTCCGATTGGATCAGCCATGTTTTAGTAGACTTAGAGCCGGGGGACGGGGTGGTGCTTTATACTGACGGCATCCCCGAAGCTAGAAATATGCACAAAAAATTCTACGGTATTGAAAGACTCTGTGAGGTGGTTTCTCAAAACTGGCATTTGAGCGCCGAACAAATCAAGGAAGCCACCATCGCTGATTTGCGAAAATTTATTGGAGAACAAAAAGTTTTTGATGACATTACTTTGCTAGTATTGAAGCAACAGGGAAATATTGTGCATAATTTGTCACTAACCCCAGCCTAAAGGCATGGGGCTTGAAAGAGGAAGATTCACCGTCTTCTTAATTCAAGACTAAAACAGTGTCTAGCCTGCGTCTTTAAGACAAACTGAGCCATCTGGGAGTGGTATCCCACCGGACGTTAAGAATGCCTCCCTAGTTTTTAACCGCTCGGATGTGCCAGTGGCGAAGGGAAATATATACCTATAGATAGGACTTACCGTAAATGTTTGTACCCGTTGTAAACAGTGAAAATAGACCGTTAATGCCGACTACCTCAAGCCGCGCTAAGCGCTGGATTAAGTCAGGTAAGGCAACACCATTCTGGAAAAAGGGGGTATTTTGTGTGCGATTGAATATAGAACCTTCAAGCCACAACTATCAACCCATAGCGGTTGGCATCGATCCAGGTAGCAAACGCGAAGGATTTACCATTAAATCCAAATCGCATACCTACTTAAACATCCAGACCCATGCAATTGATTGGGTAAAAGACCATGTTGAAGTAAGGCGAAATATGCGACGTGCTCGGCGGTTTCGGAAGACACCGTGCCGTCAAAACCGAGCTAACAGGTTGGTTAACAAAAATCGGCTCCCTCCATCTACTAAGGCGAGATGGCAGTGGAAGTTAAGGATAGTTAACTGGCTAACGTTGATGTTTCCGATATCAACATTTGTTGTGGAGGACATCAAAGCGCGAACGTGGAAAAACGGACGTAAGTGGAACGTATCGTTTAGTCCTTTAGAGGTTGGCAAGCACTGGTTTTACTCTGAGCTTAGAAAGATTGCCCATCTTGAGATTAAATCGGGCAATGATACTTACAACCTGCGTCAAGAACTTGGACTTAAAAAATCAAAACAGAAGCTATCAAACAAGTTTGAGGCTCACTGCGTTGATTCTTGGGTATTGGCTAATTGGTACGTGGGCGGGCATACTCAACCCGACAATACCAAGCTAATAGAAGTAATCTCTCTTGAGTTTCATCGCAGACAACTCCATCGCTTGCAGCATTCCACAGGTCATATTCGCCCCCGTTATGGCGGCACTTTGAGTGTGGGGTTTAAGCGCGGTTCAGTCGTCAAGCACCCTAAATACGGATTTTGTTACGTTGGCGGTTGGCAAGAATCTCCAACGAAGAAAGACCCGTACCGGAAAACAATTAGCTTGCACGATTTAAAAACAGGCAAGCGTCTAACTCAAAACGCATCGCCCGCAGATTGTAAGTTTTTGTCCTACAACTCGTGGCGCATTGCAAATTAAATTGTAAAGCCGTCCTAGAAGGACGGGGTTTCTACCCATTTTTCTGATGAGTGACCGAAAGCATCCAGGATACAAGCCCCCGGATTCATTCCTTCGCAGACTCAGGACCCAGAAATAAAAAACCTGTATCCCATGAAACTTGCCCCCCGAATTTATCCGTGGGGTCGCCTCTAAAATCTAAAATCTAAAATCTAAAATCGATTGACGGTCGTCAACGCGGTTCCTAGGACGAGGGGTCTTGGATTTAGTGGTCAAGCATCGAAGCAGAAACCGGATTTCGAGTTCCGCGCCTGTAACTTCTAATATTTTACAGCGAGCGAGTCAAACAATTTTGCGCTTCCAGATTCGGAAGTATAAATTATGAAACCACAAATAAATTTAGCATCATCTAAATGTCCAGAAGAACTCCATACCCAGCTACGGGAGTTGAGCGAAAAACTTGAGGAAGTAGAGGATGAAAAAAATAGCTATGAAACCTTAGTAGAAATTATCACGGAACACTCCACGGATCTGGAAAACCAGATCCATCATAAAAACCGAGAGATGCAGACTTACATCGAGCAGGTAAAAAAGGTTATAGATGCAGCTATTGCTGTAAAAAACAATAGCTTTCAACCCCAGATATTGTCAGATGTGGCAGCGCGCAGTGATGCACTGGGAGAACTGGCACAGGTATTTTCCCATATGGTGCAAACGGTGAAAGCGCGGGAACAAGAATTAGAGAATCTTTTGCAGGCTTACGGACGTTTCGTTCCCGATGAATTTCTCCAATTTCTCGGCAAGCAAAGCATGGTTGATTTCCAGCTTGGAGATCACGTGAGCAAAGAGATGGCAATTATGTTTTCCGATATGCGTTCGTTCACCACGATGGCGGAGCAAATGACTCCTCAAGAAAACTTTGACTTCATCAATAATTATTTACAGCAAATTAGTCCGGAAATTCGTAAGCACAACGGTTTTATTGTCAAGTATATTGGAGATGGAGTCATGGCAGTTTTTCCCGATGGCGTTGATGATGCTATTCAGGCAGGAATTGTGAAGTTGGAGCAGTTGCAAAAATACAATCAAAGCCGTAAAATAAATGGGGATATACCGCTGAATATTGGCATTGGTATCCATGTGGGTGATACGATGGTTGGGATTATTGGAGATGCGAATCGGATGCAAGCAGATGCGCTCTCAGATCATGTCAATCTCACCGCTCGTCTGGAAGGTTTGACTAAGTATTATGGCGTATCTTTATTAATTTCTGGAGATGTGGTACAACGTTTGAGTCAACCCGAAAAGTATCATATCCGTTTTTTGGATCGGGCTATTGTTAAAGGTAGACAAGAAGCCATTACAGTTTGTGAGGTGTTAGATGTTGAAGTAGAACCAGTGCGATCGCTCAAAATTCAAACTTTGCCTATATTTGAGGAGGGACTCCAAGAATATTGTCAGGGAAATTTTGCTAAGGCCATAGTTTGTTTTGAACAGATAGTAGCCCTAAATCCAGATGACAAGCCCAGTCAACTTTACCTAAAACGCATCCAATCGCTGTTACAAAAAAGTATTCCTGCTAACTGGAATGGCGTGTGGAAATTCACCAAGAAGTGACCTTAATACATCAATTGGAGCGAGAAAAATCATGACATCTGGCAGCTTAAGAACAATGACACAAATCTTTGGAGAATTCATTGAAGAATTTCCTCCTGAACACGACTCCCTAGAACTTACATTTACTCCCAGTTCTCGCCCGATCAAACAGCGCTGGCGCAACAACAGGCTTTCAGCTCATTTTGTAGCAGATTATTTGTCTAGCTTTCTACCGGTGGATGAGGAGGATGCTAGCAGCGAGAAACGGATCAAACAAAGCAAGGGAGCTGTGAGTTACGTAGCCAACGAACTGTTAGAAAATGCGATAAAATTTAATAACGATGATACTCATTACAAGGTCAGATTTGGCATACATTTTATTGGTGAAACAGAGGTGACGGCGGTAATTTTTGCCAGTAATAGTGTCACTTCAGAAGGGGCGAAGAAGTTGAAGGAGTTTATTGAAGAAATTATGGCTTCCGATCCAAATGAACTTTATTTGCAGCAGCTTGAAAAGAATGCGGAATCGGAAAGTGATACATCGGGATTGGGATTGCTGACGATGATTAATGACTATTCAGCTAAGATAGGTTGGAAATTCGAGCCCAGGCCAGATAGTGATACCATCAGTGTTACGACTGTGGTTCAAATTAGGGTCTAGTTTCTAGCATTTCAATATTTACTCTCTTGTGCGATCGCAATATTTTAGTCAGGAAACCAAATCACAATGGGCATTCAAGAAATTAAAGGTGAAGATTACAGCATTCAATACGAACCAGCATCAGTCACACTCACTTTCCAAGGGGAACTCAGCCTGAGCGGCCCTCCCGAATATGCACCAATAGCCGAGTTGTTAGATGAGGTAGCCAATGGCGAACCGCCTACTATTACCTTGAACCTAAAACAATTGGAATTTGTTAACAGTTCTGGTATCAGTATGCTGTCTAAATTTGTCATTAGCGTCCGAAAAAAGAAAACGATTCAACTTTTGGTATTGGGTTCAAATGATATTCCTTGGCAACAGAAATCTCTCAGAAATTTAGAAAAGCTGTTGCCAACTTTGAAGCTCGAATTAGCGTAGGATATGTGTAAATTTTAACTACAGTTAACACAGGCGGGACGCCCGTGCCACAGTTAACACAGGCGGGACGCCCGTGCCACACACAGTTAACACAGGCGGGACGCCCGTGCCACACACAGTTAACACAGGCGGGACGCCCGTGCCACAGTTAACATAGTTGACACAGGCGGGACGCCCGTGCCACAGTTAACATAGTTGACACTCCCCGACTATCAAGGTGCGGGGATTCTTAATTCAGCGACTAACCTTTAAGTGTTGCGTCATGAAAGGCAATACTCCGACTTTTCAACCGTAGAATCCTACCAATTAACGAGCCTGAGCAAGCAGCCACCCCAGCGGGTCTGTCTCCAAAAGCGTACTAGAATACTTATCTAGAGTTTGGGTATGCCCTACCCTACTTAACAATCCTACAAATAGTTTGTTTTGACTGGTTTAAGGCTTACTGAATTCAGCCTCTAGCTGTTTAAAGAGTTTTCGCTGCTCTGCGTCCCCCGGTTTATGCCTAAAAGTGTGTCTCATGTCCTGTTTCACGAGGGCATTGCGAATTTGACCTTGACTTTTATACTATACTCCAGATATCGGAACCTAGCGGACTTTTTGAAAAAAGTTTTAAGAAATTAAAGCTGTCCTAGAAGAACAGGGTTTTAAACCCAAATTTTTGATAAATTTGGATGATTAGTAAATTGCTTAAGTTTGCTGGATCGGCAGTTCAATGATAAACTCGGTTCCCTTACAGGGTTCCGACTCGCACCGGAGCGATCCTCGGTGATTTTCTACTAAGATTTTGTAGACAATAGACAATCCTAAACCGGTACCTTTACCGATTTCCTTGGTGGTGAAAAACTGCTCGAACATTCGCTCTTTTATCTCTGGTGTCATTCCGGGTCCCGTGTCAGCAATCCGCACTCTCACGCGATCGGGCCCTGCTAATTCTGTGGTTATCAAAATTTTTAGCGCAGCATTGGGCTGATTTTGTGATACCTCGTCCAAAGCATCGATCGCGTTGGTAATTAGATTCATAAATACTTGATTTAGCTGTCCTGAATAACACTCTACAAGAGGCAATTTTCCATAATTTTTAATGACTTGAATGTCGCGACGGTCTATTTGAGAATTGAGACGGTTTCGCAAAATTAACACGGTGCTGTCAATGCTGTCGTGCAAGTCGCACATGGTCATGTTACTGTTATCGGTTCGCGAAAAGTTGCCCATAGATTTGACAATTTCGCGAATGCGAGTGGAACCCATTTGCATGGAAGAGATGACTTTAGGCAAGTCTTCAACTAGAAAATCCAGATCTATCTCTTCGATTTTAGCTGTGATATCGGGACAGGGATTGGGATAGCATTCTTGATAGAGACACAGCAGGTGCAACAAATCTTGAGTATAAATTGCGGCATGGCTCAAGTTGCCGTAAATAAAACTAACTGGGTTATTAATTTCGTGGACGATACTAGCCATTAGCGCCCCCAGCGAAGACATTTTTTCGCTGTGGAGGAGTTGAGCTTGAGTTTGTTTTAGTTCGCAAAGTGCGCGATCGAGCTGGGCGGCTTGAGCTTCCGCTTTCGAGGTAGCAGCACAACTTTCTTGATAAAGTTCAACCTGTTTGAGGTCGATTTCAAATTGTTCGATTTCGCTTTCTTGCTGGTATTGACTCACCACGGCATCGAAAGCTTCTAGCAATTCGCCCCCCGCAGCTTCGACAATGTACAGCAGATGGGAATTTTCCAGCCTGAGTTCGGCATCGGGAACTTGCACCAAGGCTTTAATTCGATCGATATATGCGCGTACTTGTTTGTCTAAATACAGTGGCGGCTCAAAATACATTGCCTTGAGGGTGGCTGAAGGGGGACTCACTAAGTTGACGCTGCTGCCAATATTAATTAAGTCGCGGTGCGATTTTTCCATAAGCTCGATCGCCTCTAACAAATTCCCGCGCAGTTTTGCTCTTTCTACCCCATTCTGAGAGCAAACTAACCTCATGCAAAAAAAAGCCGTTCGTTGGGAAAGCATTCGCTGGCGGCCGCTGATGTTAATTACCGCAGCACTAATTTTTCTGGCTGTCGTAATTTGTTCCAGATTAAAATAGTTTCTCATTGCCGCCATTGGTAATATCCCCGACTCCACTAAATGTCTGTAGCTCGTGCTGACACAAGATTTAAGAGCCATAAAAATAATTGTACAAGACACTAACCAATATATTCTGTATTTCGTAGTAAAGTAGTATACTAAAACACAATTATTTGCCCGTTGTGGCTTATCACAATTTTCAGGATTCCGCTTGTTGCACAGTTTTTCTTAACTATTCAAAAATTTACTAATCAACTTGGCCATGATGGGAGCTTGAGTTTGCGGCAACCCGTGAGCAGCATTGGGAATAATTGCTAACTCGGCCCCCGGTATCTCGCCCGCGTAGCTTTCACAGTGCCATAGAGGAATTGTTTCGTCACTCTCTGCTGCGATGACTAAGGTAGGAATTTGCAATTTGTGAATTTCTTTTTCTACTGTATCAACTGCGTCTTCCGGCCTCATCCGACTCATTAAAAATGACCTTGCTACTGGTTGAGACATCAACTCCCTGCGCCACCCGGAAATTTGCTGCAATTGCTCACTTTTTCCCGCTAAACTGGCAAAAGGTTTTGCCAACTGCAATGCCCAATCCACGGCTGGGGTTTCCCACAGCAGCGGCCGCAAAGCATCGTATTGACCACAAAAAGTGTCGTCTCGAATGCCCGCCGGTGCTGCTAACACTAAACTGCTAACAGAATTAGGATATTTTAGGGCATATGCAGATGCTACCCAACCGCCAAAAGAATGTCCGAGGATGTAGCAGGGTTCGATATTTAGTTGTTCTACAACTTGCCGCACAAAAGCAACTTCTACAGCTACGTCGTAGCGGATTTCTGGTTTGCTGGATTCTCCAAAACCTAACATATCTAAACTGATGCACCGAAACTGAGATTGCAATAACTCAATTAATGGCAGCCAGCAAGTCTTTTCTCCTAAGAAACCGTGCAGCATCAATAAGGGTCTGCCGCACCCGATGTCGAGGTAGGCGGCTGTTTGGGTGGTGCTATTGACAAATGTACTTAATGTGTGCTTTTGTCCTACAAGTGCTTGAGACTGCATGGGCGATCGACTCCTGATAGGTAAGATACCTTTGTAAAGGATTGTAACAAAAAAGCAGTTCAAACGTTAAACTTCATTACGGAGTACACAGTTAGAAATAGACCATGATATTGTCTATGATTATTAGAAAAAACTACAAACCCAAAGCAGGAGAACACCTTGAACTCTACTTTAAAACAGTACCCGGCTTGCTCTCTTCGCGAAGATGTCAGTGAGTACGTAGCACACCTACAGCTTCACATGACTTTACAAGCTCGCAACCTGCTCCCTACCATTACCACCGCTAAGGATAGTCGCGAACAACTGTTGCAGCAGACTCAGGCTCATTTTGAGAAACGTGTTTCTCGACAAGCTATTTAAACAAATTTTTCTGGGTCATTAAGATCGCCCGCAGTCGATCGAACTTTCCCACATTTCAGCATCCCAGAAACCCGGTAGCCTCAAAAATACCGGGTTTCTTTTCGGCTAATTATGCAGGGAACCCGGTTTTGGGTAATATGCGTTGGGTGTGCTTTAAATTTAATCTCTATGCGAATTTCGATTATTGCATTTTTGACTTTGGCGGCGCTGGGTGGCGGCGAATTGGCAGCGCGGGCGATCGATCCGAGTGCCGCACCGACTGAGGCCCAGTTTAGAGAGGGAACCGCAGAGGCGCAGAGGGCGCAGAGGGAGGAGGATGAGGTCATTGGTGATAACTTAACGTTAAACCCACCGTCTCTCTTGTTTGTAGCGAAGTCTAGATCCCCCCTAACCAAGGGCGGGCACGGGGGCACCGCCCCTACTAAGGGGGGGACAAGAAATATGCTCAAAGTGGGTCTTGTTAAGGGGGATTTAGGGGGATCTAGACTAGATGACAAGCGACGAACTGCAGAGGCACAGAGGGAGGAGGATGAGGTGAGTCTCACATCTGGCACCATTCTCCAGAACGGGCAAGATGCCCGTTCCACAAGAGATGAATTGTTTTGTGGAACAGGCATCTTGCCTGTTCATCACAAGCTGATTGAAAATGGTGCAACCTCTCTCAAGAACGGTGCTGCATCTGTCAACAACGGGCAAGATGCCCGTTCCACAAGAGATGAATTGTTTTGTGGAACAGGCATCTTGCCTGTTCATCAAAAGCTGATTGAGAATGGTGCAACCTCTCTCAAGAACGGTGCAGCATCTGTCAAGAACGGGCAAGATGCCCGTTCCACAAGAGATGAATTGTTTGGTGGCACAGGAATGTTGGCTGAAGTACGCGCGGCGCAGCTATCCCCTAGGGAATCGCCCTCACTCAAGTCCAGCCACAATAAAGATTTTACATCTCTGTTAAAAACTCCGGCGACGATCGCGGCACAAGCCGAAATCCCCGAAGCAGTAAACAGCAACGCCCGACAGCTAGGCGGTACTCGACAAATCAGTCAAGCGGGCAATGCTGAAGGCGTTTACGTTGCAGAGGTGAAAATTCGCTTTGTTAATTCCCGAGGCGAAGCTGTTGATAAAAAAGGGAATCCGGTTGAGGGCAGAATTTCGGAAGATTTTATCCGAGGCGAACTCAAACTCAAGGCGGGGGATAACTACAGCCGGGAAGTTGTACGATCGGATTTACAGCAGTTGCAGCAATTGGGATTGTTTGACAAGGTTACGGTTTCGATCGAAGAAGTGGGCACGGATGTTAATGTAATCTACAACGTTCAAGAGCGATCGGCTCGCTCTTTTAGCGTGAGTGCCAGTCTTAGTGATGATGTGGGCGTTGCGGTTCCTCTTTCCTATACCGATCGAACTTTCGGCACCACCCCACAGCGGCTGGCGGTGGAACTTGAGCCCAGCCTCCGAGGTATCCAGTACGATGTCCAGTTTGTCAGCCCTTACCTTGCCGCCGAAGACCGTTTGGGATACAGTGTGAGAGCTTTTGGTGATCGCAGAATATCGGAAATTTTCAACAAAGATATTGATTTGCCCAACGGGAACCGAGTTCGGGAAATTCGGATGGGGGGAAATCTCAGGTTTACCAGACCTTTGGGCGATTGGCAATCGACTTTGGGACTTAATTATACAAACATCAGTACGCGCGATCGCAACTTAAATATCGCCCGCCGCGACGAACTCGGCAATCCTCTCACATTCAGCGGCAGCGGCGTTGACGAGTTATACACTGTTTCTTTTGGTGCGATGCTCGATCGGCGGGACAATCCCTTCAACCCTACCAGCGGCTCGATTCTCAGCCTCAGCACCGAGCAGTCGATACCTTTGGGGCGTGGTAACATTGTGAGTAACAGGCTGTTGGCGAATTATATACATTATGTACCCGCAACTTTGTTCGGCATCAGCGAGTCCGAAGCCTTGCCCGAAATGCTGGCTTTTAACTTGCAAGCGGGCACGGTAATCGGGGATTTGCCACCAACGGAAGCTTTTCGCCTCGGCGGCCGCAATTCTGTGCGGGGCTACGATAGCGGGGATATTGGCAGTGGGCGGAGTTATTTTTTAGCTTCCGGCGAATATCGGTTTCCTGTCGGCAGGGATGTCGGCGGCGTGATATTTGTTGATTTTGCGTCGGATTTGGGCACGGGAGATAGTGTACTGGGAAAACCGGCCGTAGTCAGGGACAAACCGGGGACTGGGGCAGGTGTTGGGGTGGGTGTGAGGGTGCGATCGTCCTTTGGATTAATTCGCTTAGATATGGCGGTTAGCGACTCCGGCGACATCAAACTTATACTCGGTACAAAGCAGCGATTTTAAATTAGTCATTAGTCACGAGTTAACTGTAGGGGCGGGTTTTACCAACAATCTTTGATAACCGCAAACAATCTTGTAAACCCGCCCCCACACAACCGATAACCCAGATTAACCTGATATTCGAGCTAATCCAAAAAATGTAGATTCGGATTTGTCGTGTTCGTGGGGGCGGGTTTATTATATTGTTGGTTTCTGGCATAGATGATTGGTAAAACCCGCCCCTACAGGATGCGTGTAGATACAAGAAGCGATTTCAATTGCCAGTTGCTAAAAAAAGGTTTCAGCCTACGGTTTTAAACAGCGGGGTATCTGCTATCTCTGCTAAGAATTGGGCGACTTGTCGATCGAATAATTGAGTTTAATTTCGTTCATCAACCCCACATCCACAGTTTGTGGTAGTAATCGAAATTGAGTGAAATACAGCACCTCGGTAAGGACACAACAATGTTGTATCCCTACTGTGTTGTAGGCAATTGACAATTGCTATATTTATTTATCCTCGTAAATGCTTAACGCTTTGGTTTCTTCAGATCAACAGTTTTCGGCTTAGCCGCCGGAGTGCGCGGATAAAACTTAAACTTATTGAGCGCAGCACTTGCCGATTTAGCCACACCGCTATCTATATCTCGCAAAGCTTTTTGTAGCAGCGGAATAACTTTTTCCGACTTAATCATTGCTAGTGCTTCCACAGCAGCTTCGCGCACCTCCGGGTGAATATCTTGAGCTAATTTTCCCAAGGTTTCTATTGTTCGCTCACCTTCGGATCTCAGAGCATTAGCAGCAGCCATTTTACCTAAAGCAGACGCTGCAAACTTGCGGGTTTCTTTGTCCTGACTTTGAACACATCCCATCAACTGCGGTAGAGAATAGCTTGGTGCTTGTCTGGTAATTGGAAGCTGTTGTTCGACTTGGGGTTGATGTAAATCAGTTGATTGTGGTTCCGAAAAATCTGTGTAATTTAACTCTTCTTCAACTTCTGTTTTATTTAACTCACTTGACAGTTGCTGCCAAACTTCTTCTTGTGATAAACCTTCGGCAAATTCTGTGGAATTTAACTGACTGAACTGCTGATCGGGGACTTCTTGTTGTTGTACATTACTCTCGTACTGCTCTTGCAAAGACCTGATAGTAGCTTGCATCTGAGCTTCGTGCTCTCTCAACTGCTCGTGAGCCGCTTGCAACTGACTCTCGTATTGCTCTTGCAAAGCCTCCATATTTAACTGCATCTCAACCTCGCGGTTCTCATATTCCTCGGCAATTTGCCTCAAGCGAATTTCGTGTTCATCTTGGAGGTTTTGCAAATGTTGCTCCATCTGAGCTTGATAACTTAGATGCAATTCGTCAGCAACTCTGAGTAAATGATGTTCGTGTTCTGCTTGCAAAGATTGGATATTTTGCTGCATCCTAGCATTGTTAGCAGCTTCTAATTCCTCGGTGATTTGTCGGCGCAGCTCAGGCTCGTGTGCGCTGACAACTTGTTGGAGCTGACTGTCGCGTTCTGCCAAAACTTGTTGGAGCTGATTTTCGTATTGAGCCGCAACTTGTTTGAGCTGGTTTTCGTATTGGGTAGTAACTTGTCTGAGTAAATTGTCGTGTTCGATAGTAGCTTTTCTAAGCTGATTTTCCCGTTCTCCTTTCTGAGATTCGACAGCTTGTCGCACCCGAGACATCTGAGCTAATTCTATTTCCTCAGTAATTCTGCGAGTTTGCTGCAAGTATTCTTGTTTTTGCTTGTTTAAGCGCTTTTCCACTAACCAGTAAGCAACTGCTACCCCTGCCAAAAAACCTACGATCGCCCCTATGATACCCACAACTGAGATCCTCCCGACAAAATAGTTATGCTGGACTTTTTACATTTAACCATATAGCCTCCTGTAACCGCCCAGTAGCAACAGCCAGGCTGTCACTGCTAGCCAGTGAACCGCCACCGCAGGCCAGATAGAACCGCTTTGCAGGTATGCGAGGGAGCACGCAACTCCCAAAATTGCCGCCAGTAGCAAAAATACTGGATTCATAAAGGTCGATCGACCAACCGGGTAAAAAGTCAGCGCGTTCAGCGGGTGGTAAACTACAAAAGCCGCCAAACTCGCGCATCCCCAAAACCACAGCATTAACCCAGAAGCCTTCTCAAACGGGTGCGGCAGCATTAACACCCGGAACAATAATTCCTCGGTGATGCCCGGACTTAACAAACAGCCCATGAGCACTCCCACAATTGTACGCCGAGAGGTTTGCACGTCTACTTTTAGAAATCCCGACCAAAAACCGACGGAAAGAGCGATCAAAGTGTAAACCAGCGCGAGCATAGCTGCAACCAGCCAATCACTGAAATCGGGAATAGTTGAAAAAGCTAGGGTGACGCGGCGTATCAGGAATCCCGGCAGCACGCGCGGCGGAGCTATCCCGAAGGGAATCGTACTAAAATTTAACATAATCAAACTGATCCTTAAAATTTTGAAACAGATGTTAGCAGTAAGTTGACCCGTTTATGCAAAACCAATCATTGCCGCCCGTCAGAGTCCGCGTTTTTGTTTCGGGATTAGTTCAAGGAGTAGGCTACCGATATTCAACGAAGAATCAAGCAAAGTATTTCGGCCTCAGCGGCTGGGTAAGAAATCTCCCTGATGGCCGCGTCGAGGCTGTCTTTGAAGGAGCCAAAAAAGCTGTGGAAGGAATGATTAGTTGGTGCCGCCGCGGCCCCACCGGTGCTACGGTTAGTGAGTTGGTTTTGGAATACGAAGACCCGGAGGGCGATTCCCTTCAAGATAGCTCCGCCGCGCGTACTTTTGAGATCCGCCGATAAAACAATAAAGGGAATAATCTGCGGTTGAAACCGCTACCGTAGAAACGATGTCTGCCTTATATAAGGCAGGCTTCGCTCACGCTGACTAAAGAATGAATCGCATAAAAAGCGCGAATTTGCTATTGCCAATTTATCAATGATGAGCAAGTTGACTTAAATTAGCAAACAACTGAGCAACTTTGGTCAAATCTTTATCTCCCGGCGCTATTTCTACGCCGCTAGACAGGTCAACACCGCTGAAGTTATTGCCGAGGGAGCATCTCATATTTGCAAAAACACTTCTTTCTTCTTCCTTCTGACTCTTTTCTCCTGGCTCCTGACTCCTGACTCCTAATTCCAATTTCGAGCTTTGCTGCAAAAATGAGATGCTCCCATTCCCGATCGCACTATCAATTGCATTTAAAATATTATCGGGTGTTAAACCGCCCGCCAGCAGCCAAGGACACTGCGGTCTAAACTCTGATAACATCATCCAGTCGATCGTTTTACCAGTACCGCCCAATTGCTGTGGATGGTAAGCATCCAGCAGTAAAGTATCGACACGAACAGCATAAACAGCAGCGGTGGCTAAAGTTTCAGGAGTCTTAACTCTCAGGGCTTTGATAATTTCAATTCCCGGCAAAAACTCCCGCAGTCGATCGCAATATTCCGCTGTTTCATCTCCATGCAACTGCACCCCGCTTAAATTTGACTCTGCCGCTACTTGACAGATATTTTCTATTGTGGTGTTGGCAAAAACGCCGATGCGATCGACATTTTCCGGCAACTGCTCGACAATCAGGCGAATTGTTTCTGGGCTGACATAGCGGGGGGAAGCCGGCACGCAGATAAACCCCAAAGCCTGGGCTCCCAAGCGGGCGATCGCAATTCCTTGGTCTAATTTAGTGATTCCGCAAATTTTAACCCGCACTCCTCGTCCTCCGTTCCGAATTTGTATCAAAATATCAACGAATTGTTAACTATTAAAACAAATCTTAGTTTAATGCAAACCGCTTTTTATAATCGTGGAAATCAATTTATCTGTGAAATCAGGAGATAAGAACGTGATCAACTCATCTTTGCTGTTAGCCGTACAATCTACCGCTCCCTCAACACCGGAGTGGTCGCCACTGGTAGGACTGACAATGATTTTATGCAATTTGCTGGCGATCACGATCGGCTACTACGGCATCTCCAAGCAAAACCGAGGCAAGGGCCCAGCTTTACCCGTTGCACTCCCTGGAATGTTCAAAGGCTTCGGCGTACCAGAATTGCTGGCAACAGCCAGCTTCGGCCACTTGCTCGGAGCCGGAGTAATCTTGGGCTTGGGTAACGCCGGAGTTCTGTAAAAATCAGGGGAAAGGCAAAGGCAAGGGGTAGAAAAGATATATAGCAGCAATCCTAAATCATTTGGGAATTTCTTACTCCCTCCCCTTACCAAGGGGAGGGTTGGGGTGGGGTAAAAAGTTTACGATTCATTTAGGATTGCTATAATAGAAACTCTTTCTTGCTCTCCTTTCCCAGGAAAATTCATGCAGACAGGTTGGCGAATCGGCTCTTTATTTGGCATCCCCCTAGTTATAGATTATTCGTGGTTTATAATTTTAGCCTTAGCAACCCGCGAATACGCCAGCAGTTACCGCCTGTGGGGGCCTGCGCTCTCCTGGGGTGCGGGGTTAGCAATAGCTCTGCTCCTGTTTGCTTCCGTGCTCTTGCACGAACTCGGACACAGCTTGGCGGCGATATCGCAAGGCATTAAAGTTAATTCTATTACCTTATTCTTATTTGGTGGAGTAGCTTCGATCGACTCGGAATCAAAAACTCCCGGTCAAGCTTTTCAAGTAGCTATTGCCGGCCCTCTAGTCAGCTTTGCGCTGTTTTTAATCCTCGGTTTGGGTTCTCAAGTTCTTCCCCCGCAAAGTTTGCTAGCAATTGTCACCGAAAGGGTAGCGCTAATCAATCTCGTTTTGGGATTATTTAACTTAATTCCCGGTCTGCCTTTGGATGGAGGACAAGTTTTAAAATCAGCTATTTGGAAAATCACCGGCTCTCGATTTGCCGGCGTTCGCTGGGCGGCAAAAACAGGACAAGTTTTAGGCTGGCTGGCTGTTGCTTTGGGTCTGAGTTTATGCTTCTTAGCGCGCGAGTACGGCGGCTTGTGGATTGCGCTGATCGGCTGGTTTGGCATTCGCAATGCCACTGCTTATAGCAGATTGACTTCACTGCAAGAAGCCCTACTAAAAATTAAAGCCAGCGATGCGATGAGCCGCGAGTTTCGAGTTGTAGATGCAGATTTGACTCTGCGAGAATTTGCCGATCGCTATTTGTTAGAAGTCAATCCGTTTCCATTTTACATTGCAGCGACCAACGGCCGGGATTTGGGCTTAGTGTCGATCGACGATATCCGCTTCACAGAACGCAGTCAATGGCAAGTTCAGACTTTGCACAACATTTTGAAACCCCTGGGAAAAACCCCCACAGTCTCGGAAAAAGCATCCCTCGCAGAAGTAATTAACAGCATGGAAGCCCGTCAACTCCCCCGAATCATCGTCCTCTCACCGATTGGTTCAGTAGCGGGGACGATCGATCGGGGCGACGTGGTTAAAGTTTTAGCAAAATACCTCAAACCCCAGATTTCAATGGCCGACATCAAGCGCAGCAAAGAAGAAAACAGCTATCCTCAAGGATTGCAGTTAAGTGCGATCGCCAAAACCGCACAAGAAAACTAGAAATTGGGCATCGGTAAGGGGCATCAGCGATCGGTTAAGATGTAGCAAACTTTGTCAATGAGGGTTGAAGCAAAAAATTTTATGCCCAAATTCTTTAATAGAATTTATCATAAATTGGCGGAGAGACGTTGGAAAAACTTAACTCATTCCTTCCCCTTCCCTGACTTGCAACCTCTGATTATTACCTGCATTGCCGTGACGGGAACTCTATTGGGAGTGCGGCATTTAGGCTGGTTGCAGCCATTGGAATTAAATGCTTTCGACGTGATGGTGCAGTTGCGATCAGATCCGGGTCCTGACCCCAGGTTGCTGATAGTGACAATCACAGAACAGGACATTCATGCTTTTAAGAAATGGCCAATTTCCGATGGCGTTTTAGCAAAAGCGATCGCCGAAATAGCGCGTTTTGAACCCACAGCTATTGGCATAGATATAATTCGCGACATTCCCTACGAACCGGGGAATGCAGAATTAGTAGCTCAATTGAAAAACCCCAAAGTATTTCCCATTACCTTCATCGGCAAGTCAAAGTACGATCGAGTGGCACCTCCTCCTAACATACCAGATGAGCGGGTAGCATTTAACGACTTAGTAGTCGATCCAGACGGTATAGTGCGCCGCAATTTGATTTCTGTTGGCGATGGTAAAAAAACGTTTTTTTCATTGTCCAGTACGCTAGCTTTTGCATATTTTGACAGCAAAAAAGTCCCCTATAAAACCATAGAAAACGATGTTTTCGTGGTAGATAAAACGGTATTTTCAAAACTGCGCTCTCACTCAGGAGGTTATCAGAACATTGATGCCAAAGGTTATCAAATATTGCTCGATTACCGCTCTGGGAAAAATATAGCAGAGAGCGTGACACTAACTGAAGTTTTGGATGGCAAAGTTGACCCCAAACTGGTCACAGATAAAATAGTCTTGATCGGGGTTACAGCCCCTACTGTAAAAGATATTTTTTCTACGCCTTACAGCGCTAGTAAAAACGGTAATATCCTGACCCCTGGGGTATTAATTCACGCAACGGCCACCAGCCAATTTCTCAGCGCAATTTTAGACGGCAAAGGGATATTTTGGTATTGGGACGAATGGCAAGAAATGCTGTGGCTCGCTGTTTGGAGTGCAGTGGGCGGCTGTTTAGCTTGGCGGCTAGAAGAATCGCTGAGTTTGATGGGAAGTACGATCGCAGCTTTCGGCTCATTATTCGGATTCACCTTTTTCCTATTCACTCAACAGGGATGGATACCTTTAATTGCCCCAGCCCTGGCACTTTTAATCACCGCAGGAGTCACAATCACCTATAAATACGAGCAGTCGAAGCAACAGCAAGGGATTGTGATGAAATTATTAGGACAACAAACTTCACCCGCGATCGCAAATGCCCTGTGGAAAGAGCGCGTCCATCTGCTCGAATCTGGCTTATTGCCAGGGCAAAAACTTACTGCTACCATCATACTGACCGACTTGCAAGGTTTTAGTACAATCTCCGAAAAACTACCGCCAGAAGTAGTAATGAGTTGGTTAAATGAGTATTTATCAGCAATGGCCCAAGAAGTCCAAGCACATCAAGGCGTGATTAATAAATTTACCGGAGATGGAATGCTGGCAGTATTTGGCGTACCTATTCCCCGCACCACTCCCGAAGAAATTACCGAAGATGCTCGCCTCGCCGTATCTTGCGCTCTAGCCATCAGTTCCCGCTTGCCCGAAATGAATCAAAATTGGCTCACACGCGGTTTGCCGACCGCAAAAATGCGAGTAGGAATCTTTACAGGGCCTGTGATGGTGGGTAGTCTGGGAGGCGCAACCCGTTTAGAATATGGAGTGATCGGCGACAGCGTAAATATTGCCTCTCGGCTGGAAAGCTGCGAAAAGGATCGGCAAGAGGACACTTGCCGGATATTGATTGCAGAAGAAACCTTTCTGCATCTGGCAGGGAAATTTGAAGTAGAATCTTGGGGAGCTTTACCGTTAAAAGGCAGGGAACAAAAAGTTAATGTCTACCGCATTTTGGGAATTAAAAAGTAATAAAAAGACAGAATCTCTCCCTAAAAACTCATGAAAAAGATGAAAAAAAATACTAAGTTTCTCATCCACCTGACATCAATTGCAGCGGTAGTATCGATCGCCATACTCAACATTTCCCAACTTGCCGTTTTGGGACGGCCACAAATAAACATAGAGAACGGGCCAGACAATACTCAATCGGGAGGGCCGCGCTTCGTTCCGCCCCGTGATGAAGATAATCTGTCACCAGGGGCTCCAGCGAAATCGACGCGCGGACCAGGTAAATGCGATATCGGTAAGATAAAGCTAACAGCCTTGATACCAGAAAATAAAATCGGACGGACTGTTTCGGAATATCCTCTATTCTTTTTCTACTTGCCTCAAACAGAGGCGGAATTAGCCGAATTTGTTCTGAAAGATGAAAACGGGAAGCCGATTTATCAAACAACCCTAAAAACTAACAATTCATCAGGGGTTATCGGTGTTAGTATCCCTGCAAATAAAAATGTGCCGCCTTTGCAATTAGGCAAAAAGTACCCTTGGTCTATTTCATTGATTTGCGACGCTATAGACAGATCCGCAGATGTGTTGGAAGAAGGTTTTGTGCGCCGAGTTGAACTCAGTGCAGATATCCGCAGTCAATTAGATCAGGCAGATCCGCGCCAGAAAACCTTTATTTATGCTCAGAATGGGATTTGGCAAGATGCTCTCAGCACTCTAGTTGCCGCTCGTCGCGCTAATCCTAATGATGCAGAATTAACTGCTGATTGGGAAAGCTTGCTGGATTCTGTGAAATTGGGCGAAATTGCCAAAGAGCCGATCGTTCAAATTGAGCCCCCCTCGCAGCCATAGTTTATTGCATAGCAGGGGGTGACCAGAAACCGGGTTCGATCGACGAAAAAACTTCTTTGTCGCCCGCAGATTCGCTAAAAAACCCGGTTTCTAGGAGTCGGAGTTCGCAAGTCCTGTATTGCCAGCCTTTCCTCTTCTGAAAGAGGCTACTCTTTCAAATCAATTTCAAAACTTAGAATATCGAGCGAGAGGCGACAGCGTAAATATTGCCTCTCGGTTGGAAAGCTGCGAACAGGATCGGCAAAAGGACACTTGCCCGATATTGATTGCAGAAGAAACTTTACTGCATCTGGCAGGGAAATTGGAAGTAGAATCTTGGGGAGCTTTACCGTTAAAAGACAGAGAACAAAAAGTTAATGTCTACGGCATTTTGGGAATGAAAAAAAAGTAAATAAACAGCATCTATCCCTAAACCTTCATGAAGCCAATAAAAAAAACTACTAAGTTTATCATCCACCTGACATCAATGGCAGCGGTAGTATCGATCGCCACACTCAACATTTCCCAACTTGCCGTTTTGGGACGGCCGGATCTAAACACAGGTGACGGGCCAGACGATCCTCAACCGGCAGGGCCGCGCTTCGGTGATGAACCCCCGCAAATAAACCCACCGGCCAAGCCACCCAACACTCAACCGGCAGGGCCGCGCTTCGGTGATGGACTGCAGCCTCCAAGCACAGATGGCAAGCCATCCACTGAATCGGGAGGGCCGGGCTTCAACGAGTCGCCCCCCACTCAACCGGGACGCCCTGTGCGCGGTGGCGGCTGCGCGAGCATTAGTCAGCTAGGTCTCACAGCCTTAGTGCCTAAAAATAAGATCGGACGGACTGTTTCGGACTATCCAACGTTCTTTTTCTACTTGCCTCAAACAGAGGCGCAATCAGCCGAATTTATCCTACAAGATGAAAGCGGCAAGCCGATTTATAAACAGGATGTCACAATTAGCAATTTATCAGGAGTGATCGGCGTTAGTATCCCTGCTGACAAAAATGTGCCACCCTTGGAAGTAGGCAAAAGTTACACTTGGAATTTGACAGTGATTTGCGACGCTCAAGACCGATCGAGCGATCAGATCGAAAGCGGTACTGTAGTGCGAGTTGAACTCAGTGCAGATATCCGCAGTCAATTAGAGCAGGCAGATCCGCGCCAGAAAACCTTTATTTATGCTAAAAATGGGATTTGGCAAGATGCCCTCAGCACCCTAGCTGCGGCTCGACGCGCTAATCCTAATGATGCAGAATTAACTGCTGATTGGGAAAGCTTGCTGGATTCTGTGAAATTGGGCGAAATTGCCAAAGAGCCGATCGTTCAAACTCAGCCACAGCCATAAGCTGTACTGCATATAAATTTAACTTTTTTGGTAACGTTAGAGCAACGGGCTAGAAGAGTTTTAATAAAAAGAAGTGTACAAGTTTTTAACTTGTATCAGTAACAGCCAAGATGGCTGTTCTACAATAAAAATTCTTTCTTGTGGAACGGCCATCTTGGCTGTTCCCAAAAGGCGGTATACCCCACAATAATTATTCCAAAAATCTCTTGTGGAACGGCCATCTTGGCTGTTCCCAAAAGGTGGCATTAAACCCCGCCCCCAAATATGCAGGTTAAATGTGAAACAGCTTATTACTTGTTAATTCCAAAATATCCTGCCATTCCAGATCCGAAAGTGGCTGCACCTCCAAATCAATCTCAAAACAGCGACAAGCCGCCGCACTCAAAACATCAATTACAGTGGCAATAAAATCATCTCCCCCTTCAGATAGAGGTAATTGCACAGGAATTAATTCCTCCCCAAACACTCGAGAAAATAATTTAACATCCGGCTGCAAACGCATCGAACCATGCTGCAAAATAGCATCACCCCGTCGCAATTGCGCGCTACCAATTAACTTGCAACCATCAGCGGTAACTAAATCCGCAGCCGTCGCAGTACCAAAACAATTCGGATTGTGAATATAACCCCTTCCAGCTTCCCCGTAGTGCAAATCCAAACCCATCGCCCTCCAACCCTCAATCAAAAACTCGCAAATAGTCTGATAAGCTTTCATACGGCTGCTTCCAAACCCCGACGCCACAACTGCATAAGTTAAATCCCCTTGGTGCAGCACGGCGCGCCCGCCGCTGGGCCTCCTCACCAACTCCACAGGCATTCCCCCCCAAGACAACTGCTGCCAAAACTCCGGCCACCTGCGCTGGTGGTAGCCCAAGGAAATCGCCGTCGGTTGCCAAGTGTAAAATCGCAGAGTTGGCGGATGTTTGCCCGCTAGATGCTGTTCCAGTAGCCATTGGTCGATCGCCATCTGCACCCTACCAGACGCCGACAACAGTGGAATTAAACGCCAAACAGAATTAGCCATCAGTCGCGAGTCCTTAGTTTCTACTCAATAATTCGCAGAATGTTTTAAAATTAGTAACAGTTTTTTGGGCCTGTCTTCTAAGTTGGTGCAAGTTTCACGCCAGCCGGTGCTTTAGAAATAAATAGAAAAAATAATCGCAGAACCATGAGCAACAGTGTAATTGTCATTAACGACGAAAAATTTGAAACAGAAGTCCTGAAAGCAGAGCAACCAGTGCTTGCCTATTTTTGGGCTACTTGGTGCGGGCCTTGCAAACTGATCGCGCCTTCGATAGACTGGGTGGCGGCCAACTACAGCGATCGGCTGAAAGTGGTTAAAATGGAAATTGACCCCAATCCTAATACTGTCAAGCAGTATAAAGTAGAAGGAGTCCCAGCTCTCAGGCTGTTTAAAAATGCCGAAGTAGTGCTTTCTCACGAGGGAGCTATTACTAAACAAACTTTGGTCGGTTTGCTCGACGCTCACTTATAAAGTTTGGAAATGATTCGGGAGTTTCCAACTCCCAACTTAAGCTGTGTTGCATCTAGATTGCCTATGGTATTAGAGAGGGAGAGGGGGAGAAGAGGAGAGGGGGAGAGGATTTGATGATTGTTGATCGGGACTCGAAATATGCAATTTAAATGAACAACAGCTTACAACTATAGAAATCGCAAATATTTTTTTAACATCTCTCTTTTATCCTCCATATTCCTCTCTGGCTCTGCGCCCTCTGCGCTCTCTGCGGTTACTAAAAAAAATCCCAAAGTCAATAAAAAGGCCCTATAAAAAATAATTTAGCTCAGATAAAAACATTCCTTAAAATTCCACAAAACTATAGAAAATATGCAATTTGCTAAACGTTTAGAACCACTGCAATTTAATGTATTTGCCGATATGGATCGGGCAAAAGCTCAAGCTAGAGCAGCGGGGCAAAATGTGATTGACTTGTCTCTGGGTTCTTCGGATTTGCCGGCGGCGGCTCATATTACAGATGCGATCGCACATTCTCTGTCCGACACCAGCACCCACGGCTATTTGCTATTTAACGGCACAAGAGATTTTCGGGAAGCAGCAGCCATTTGGTACGAGCAAAAATTTGGGATTGCAGTCAATCCAGAAACAGAAGTGCTGCCGTTAATTGGTTCCCAAGAAGGCACAGCGCATATGCCTTTAGCTGTACTCAACCCTGGAGATTTTGCTTTGTTGCTCGATCCGGGCTATCCTTCCCACGCGGGCGGTGTGCATTTGGCGGGCGGTCAAATTTATCCGATGCCGATATTAGCAGAAAATGCCTTTTTGCCGATATTTGAAGATATTCCGACAGCAGTGCTTGCTCAGTCGAAGATGATGGTTTTGAGCTATCCTCACAATCCTACAACTGCGATCGCCCCGGTTGCTTTTTTTGAGAAAGCTGTGGCTTTTTGTCGAGAACATCGGCTGGTTTTAGTTCACGATTTCCCTTATGTGGATTTGGTATTTGACGATTCCGTAGGGGCGGTGCCCCCGTGCCCGCCCTCTGGGATCGAGGAAAACCGCAAATTGATGGCACCGTCAATATTTCAGGCGGATCGAGATAAGAGTGTGGCGATCGAGTTTTTTACACTATCCAAATCCTACAGTATGGGAGGTTTTCGAGTCGGATATGCGATCGGCAATTCCGAACTAATTGCAGCGCTGCGACAGGTAAAAGCCGCAGTGGACTTCAACCAATACCGAGGGATTTTAAACGGAGCGATCTCCGCATTAACGGGCCCTCAAGATACCGTCAGAACCAGCGTAGAAACCTTCAGAAAACGGCGGGATGCCTTTGTGAACGCGCTACAGGGCATCGGCTGGCAAGTACCCGTACCCCCTGCCACCATGTACGTCTGGGCGAAACTGCCGGAACCTTGGGCCCAAGATTCCGTGAAATTTTGCACTCAGCTAGTACAGAGTACAGGAGTCGCAGCTTCCCCTGGTGCCGGTTTCGGGAAATCAGGAGAAGGCTACGTGCGATTTGCCTTAGTCGAGTCGCCAGCAATTTTGGAAGCAGCAGTTAGAAAAATTGCTGAGTTTCTCAATTGAGTACACGCCTACGGCGAGTGCCGTAGGCGTGTCAACTTAAGCTTTTAGTCCGCCAGTCCTCCTGCTCACCCCGCACTCTTCGCCAGGGAATAAATTCCACGGGGCTTATAGCTAAAGTCCTATCAAAGAGGACTGAAAAACTCATTAGTCGTCTTCAGACGACTTTAGCTTTGAGGCTCTTGTTTCAACCCCTGTCGGACTGTCGGACTATCGGTTGCACGTTAAGTTGACACCTACGGGCACGGCGCTTTCCCTACAGGGGTTTTAACCCCTGCCGGACTGGGGTTTTGACGTTTTTGGGCACAGGATGAAGGGCAAGGCGTCTAAGTGCTTACCCATAGCTCAAGATGGATGCAATGGCTAAAATAATGTGATTTCTACCTAAAGGAATAGATATTTGCACGCAGTATCTGTCACAATCTTTTTTAAGAAATGTTAACGTGAGACATCTTGGGAATTACCAGTTCCGCTCACCCACTCTAAAAATCCTTGAAGTGAATTCTGTCGGGGTAGCGATTGTTCCGTAGCCGCGAGCGCAAACCCGAAAAAGACCACACTGCCCAAAATGGCAATCAGCGGAAAAGGCTTACCCAGCCCAAAGTCCCGCTGAAGGCGAGCTAACGGTCTGCTCTCGCGCCTGAGCATCTTTCCTACCGTCAGTTGTTTGAGACTAAAAGGATCGCGCACAAAATGACCGCTCCAGCTAATTACCATATGAGAATGGCAGTGGGGGCAAGTGAATAGTCCACTGACCATCCCGACTGGGCCTACGACGCTGGAACGGTTGCAGATCGGGCAAGTGACAGAATGAGTGTTATAGGTGGGAGCGTTCATAACTGTTTTTCTTGAGTAAAAAAAACTAACAAGTAATTGGTAGCCTGTGTTAACGCTTAAGGTATAGACCTTGAGAGGCACTTTTCCTTAATTCCTAGTTTACCGCTCCAATCGGGTCGATCGGAGCTCAATCCTTGGGAAAACCTTCAAATTGCCAATCCCGCAGCGAGTGCAAGTCTGGAGCACAGGTGAGATTATATTGCAAGGGAGTTACGGTTATTCTGTTGTCGCGAATAGCTTGTACGTCTGTAGGAATATCATGCGGCACCGCCGAATCGGCGATTTCTTCTACATCTTCTAACAATTCGCCAGCCAGCCAATAATAAGTTTTGCCGCGCGGATCAGTGCGCTTTTGAAATATGTCGAAATAGCGGCGAATGCCTTGACGGGCGATCGCAACTCCGGTAATTTCTGCTTGTGTGACTGCCGGTATGTTGACATTCAACAGCATCGGTTTGGCCATTGGCTGTTTTTCCAACTGTGCCAGCAAGGTGACAGCGAAATCCACCGCCGGCCCAAATTCCTGCGAAGTAAAGCTCGCGAGGCTGAAAGCAATGCTGGGAATACCTTCCATAATTCCTTCCATTGCTGCCGAAACCGTACCCGAACAGATGATATCCGTGCCTAAATTAGGCCCGTGGTTGATACCGGAAAGGACAAAATCCGGCGGTTTGTCAAGTAAAGCCCACAAAGCAAGTTTCACGCAGTCGGCGGGAGTACCCGAACAGGCCCAAGCTTGGACTCCGGGCTCAAAAATAGATTCGACAATTTCGGCGCGGATGGGTTGGTGCAGGGTAAGGCCGTGGCCGGTAGCGGAGCGCTCTCTGTCGGGACAAACTACACTCACATCGTGGCCAGCGGCGGCGAGAGCGTTGGCGAGGCTGCGGATGCCTTGTGCAAAGATGCCGTCGTCGTTGCTAATTAAAAGTTTCATTGAAATTTTTATAGGCCTTATAACAATACTAAACTAGATTCAACTAGGGCGATCGCTCTAACATCGAATTACTTATTACAAATTATCCGTAACTGCCGAAAATCTAAAATCTAAAATCAACAAGCTGTAGAGCCAAAATTGCGCTAAACTCAACTTGGCCCAAAACTGCCATCAATCTAAAATCTAAAATCTAAAATCTAAAATCAAAATGACTGTCCAGCTAAGCGACATTGAAACTCAACTAGAAACCCTCGGTCAAGAGTCCAAAAGTGCGATCGCCACTGCCAATACCCTCGAACAACTCGAACAGTTGCGCCTCGGCTACCTCGGCAAAAAAGGCCAACTCTCTCAAATTTTAGGCATGATGGGCAAACTGTCGCCAGACCAGCGACCCAAAGTAGGTGCGATCGCCAATACAGTCAAAGAAGCCCTGCAAGCCGATTTAGAAGACAAGCGCGCCGCCCTCCAAACCGCCCAAATCCAAGCCAAATTAGCCTCAGAAACCATCGATGTCACCATGCCGGGGATTTTTCGCCCCCAAGGCCGCGTTCACCCCTTAAACGCCGTCATAGACCGCGCTCTCGATATCTTTGTCGGCCTCGGCTACACCGTCGCCAACGGCCCGGAAATGGAAACAGATTATTACAACTTCGAGGCGCTGAACACACCGCCAGACCACCCAGCGCGGGATATGCAAGATACATTTTACCTACCAGGCGGCGACTTGCTGCGGACTCAGACATCATCAGTGCAAATTCGCTACATGGAACAGCACAAACCGCCGATTCGGATTGTCTCTCCCGGCCGCGTTTACCGCCGCGATACTGTCGATGCTACTCACGCAGCAGTTTTCCACCAAATTGAACTTTTAGCAATTGATGAAGGTCTGACCTTTACTGACTTGAAAGGCACAATTAAAGAGTTTTTGCGGCAAATGTTCGGTCAAGATTTGCCGATCCGTTTCCGCACGAGTTACTTTCCGTTTACGGAACCTTCGGCCGAAGTTGATTTGCAGTGGAACGGCAAATGGCTGGAAGTTTTGGGCTGCGGAACGGTCGATCCGAATGTTCTTAAAGGAGTCGGTTTAGACCCAGAAAAATATACTGGGTTTGCGGCCGGTTTTGGTGTCGAGCGGTTCGCAATGGTACTTTATGAAATCGACGACATTCGCCGGGTTTATGCTAGCGACTTGCGCTTTTTGCGGCAATTTTAAAGCATGGTTTGGGGTCGCTTACACGAGTAGTCTAGAGGTCTTCGTCAATGTACCTCAATCTTTCAATTTCAAGTAAGTAAGTACAAATAAACATTACTTGGGGAGAGGGCGGGTTCTGCAACGATGACTCGTCCTTACTGTAGATAAGCCCTAAAGCCGCCCCTACAAGCCCCTGCAAGATATTATTGTTTTTTTGCACTTACCTACTTATTTATTTCCTACTTGCTAAAAACACCCTTGATGCTGTCAACAGCGCTCTCGACAGCATTCTTGGTATTATCTACTGCTTTCTGAGTCCGAGCTGAATCTTCCGATGCTCTTTTCTCAATTGTGGCCGCATCTTTCTTAGCTTTGCGCTCTACGACACTACCATCCTCCGATGATCGATCGACTTTAGAAGCATTTGTCTTGGCAGTTTCCTTAACTTTATCTTCTGTATCTCGGATGAAGTTCTTGGCTCGTCCAGCATCTTTGCTGGCTTTTTCTTGAACCGCATCGCCCGCATCTGCTGCTGCGATCAAGTTTACACTAGGAGATGCCATTGCTGCGGTGTTGGAGAAGAACGCACCAGACCAAACGAAGGCCATCGCTGACACGCAAAGCACAGTTGTAGCCATCCAGCGCCCGACAGTCGAAAGCCGTTTCGTAAAAGAATTCAGTTTCATACAATACACAATCAGATATGACATTCTATTTCTACTCGATCAGAGCGATCGGCTGAACCGTTCTCTAGAGAGAGGTTATCCGCCAACGAACGGTTAAAAAATGTCACTCTTTTGATAGATGGACGCAAGGAATGTCAGTCAATTTTAGATTTTAGATTTTAGATTTTAGATTTTAGAGTTGACTCCACAACCGCCATTTGGAATCTTGAACTTTGGTGAGTTGATTGTAAATTTTAGGTTAAAGATTAAACAATTGATTAAGGAAAGTCAGTCAATTTTAGATTTTAGATTTTAGATTTTAGATTTTAGATTTGACTCCCCAGCAGCCATTTGGAATCTTGAACTTTGGTGAGTCGATTGTAAATTTTAGATTAAAGATTAAACAATTGATATCGATTCCGGTTGCACCGGAATCGATATGAAACAGCCTTGGGGCGGGTGGGGTGAATGTACTTCACTCAGTTTAAATCGGCTGTATTTAGGAATAGGTTGTTTCCGAGATTGTGTGTGGGATATCAACATATAATACTTAACAAACAACTAATGACTAATCACAATTTAGTAAAAAAGTCAATACCGTTTCATCAATTCCCTTTAGTTTCAAAGGCTTATATTTAACAATGCGATTTTCCTCAACATAATCTGCAACCGCCGCCGAAATTAGCACCGTGTTTGGTTCCGTCACCTCTTGCAAGCGGGCGGCAATATTCACGCTCGGCCCGATCGCAGTATAATCCGATCGATCGGGGCCGCCAAACATCCCCACCACCGCAGTACCCTGGTGAATTCCGCAGCGAAACCGCACCGGAGGGACGCCATTTTCCCCAACAATTCCCTGCTCCAGCCAGCCCTTGTTAAGCTCCTTCAGAGCTCGCAGCATTTGGTCAGCAGCAGCCACAGCGCGGCGTACTTGCTCATTAGGCGTTAGTTCCTCCGGCGCGCCAAAGAAAGCCATTACCGCATCTCCCACAAACTTGTCCACCGTACCGCCGCTGTCAAAAATAGCCTTAGTCATTGCCGCCAAATATTCATTCAACAGCTCAGCTACCCGGCGCGAGCGCAGCGTATTTGCCATTTGAGTAAAACCGACAATATCGCTAAACAAAATAGTAATCAATCGCGGTTCCGGGCGCAAATCCAAGGCCAAATCTCCAGCCGCTGCAGCCTTCACCATCGCCGGCGGCAAAAATCGGCGCAGCACCGACTCAGTTAAATAACTGTTCAACTGCTGCACTCGGCGCTCGTTTTGTTTGAGGGCGATCAAATTCCGCACTTCCGCCAACAATTCTCGATCATTAAAAGGCTTGGACAAATAAGCATCCGCACCCCTTTCTACTCCTTCAATTCGAGTATCTTCGTCGGCTTTAGCAGTCAGCAAAATTGCCGGAGTTCCCTGCAATTCCTCATCCTCTCGAATCATCCGAATCAAATCCAAGCCCGAAATCAAAGGCATCATCAAATCCGTTATAATTAAATTAGGGCGACGTTTTTTAGCCACGGCAAATCCTTCTTCTCCGTTGCGCGCGAGCAAAACTGCAAAGCCGGCATCTCGCAGAATGGCCGACACATAAAATCGCAAATCGGGATTGTCGTCAACTACCAAAACCGTTCCCACTGCTGTTTCTGATCTGACAGGTTGGATCGGCTCAAAGTTATGATTTTCGGCCTCATTTTCCGACAAATCCGCTTCCACATCGGCCAGTTCCACCGCAGCTTTCGATGAGTGAAACTCCGCAGGTATTTCTAGTACCTGTTCCGGGGGCAAGTGAGTCGAACCGAAGTGCAGCCAAACGGTAAAAGTAGTACCTTCGCCGTAAACTGATTCAACTGAAATTTGACCGCCGTGGAGTTCGACTAATTCTTTGACAAGTGCCAAACCTAAACCGCTGCCTTCGTAGGAACGGCTAGCTGAACCTTCGGCTTGGTGAAAGCGCTCGAATAAATAGGGAATTTGTTCGGTGCGAATGCCGATACCCGTGTCTTTTACTTGCAACAAGCAGTGAGCGCCGGCCGATTCAACTTTCAGGGTGATAGTTCCGCCTTCTGGGGTGAATTTAACAGCATTTGATAGCAGGTTGTAAATAACTTTGTCAAATCTTTCCAAGTCCAAATAAAGTAAAGGACATTCTTGCAGTTGGGTAATTAAGTGCAGTCCTTTTTTCTCGCAGTAGGCGCGGAACGACTCTGCGGTAGAGTAACAGAAACCGACTAAATCGCAGGGGCGGAAACTCGGCTGCATCCGTCCGGCATCGAGCCGCTGCAAGTCCAGCAGTTGATTTACCAAGCGCAGGAGGCGGCGGGAATTACGCAAAGCGATTACGGCTTGTTCGTAGGGCAAGTCTTCTTTGCGCCTGCAAGCTGATTCCAGAGGGCCGATAGTTAGAGTTAGAGGCGTGCGGAACTCGTGGGAGATATTTTGGAAAAATTCGGTTTTGAGCCGATCGGCTTCCAGAAGCCGTTCTGCCTGCTGTCTGGTAGTCTGGTAGAGGCGCGACTGCTGCACGGCCAGAGCAGCTTGAGTTGCGACTATTTGAGCCAGGTCAATGTCTGAGATGTTCCAGCGGCGGATGCTGTGATTTTGGCGCAGGGAAATGCTGCCGATGATTTTGCCTTCTGAGAGTAAGGGAACGACTAACAGGGCGCGGGCTGGCGATCGCACTTGCAGTTCTGTAACATTTAACTCGGGGTGTTCGTCGAGATCTTCGATCGCCACCGGCTCTTTTGATACCATAACTTGCAACAACAGCGGATTGCCCCGAATCGGCACCAAAGACTGTGGCAAAGAAGGATGGGCAAAAACCCAGGCGCGAGTGTTAGCAGCAGCATCACCAGAAGCCGTCTCGTAGCCCAGAGAGTTCGCAACTAGCTCTGGATTGTCAATAAAACCCTGTTCTACAGCCACGGTATCCCTATCTGTGTCGTATAGCCCCACGCATTGGACGTATTCATCATCTTCTGTCCACAGAGATAGGGCGCAGCCGTCAACTTGCAAAGCTTGGCCGAGTTGTTGAGTAATGGCTGCAAAAATATTTTGGGGATCGAGACTCGATCGAATTGCCGTAGTAATAGTATTGACTAAGGCCTCCCGCTTGGCCAGCGCCCGCACCTGTTCGTAAGCCCGGGCTTGAGAAAGCGCCAAAGCCGCTTGGTCTGCCACGGTAATTACCAACTGTACCTCGTGGTCTTGCCACTGACGCCGTCGATCAAACTGGTGCAGCGCCAAGACTGCCATCAGTTCGATTTTGTAAAATAGCGGTACGATCAAGCTCGATCGAATATTCGCAGCTTCGTAAGCCTGCTTTCGCTGTTGATTATCCCAGTTTAAAACTCGATCGTCAGTTTGGGCATCTTGAATCACCTCCACATCCAGAGTTTCCCAAACCAAATCCGGCAGCAAATCCGGGGAGAGTTCGGCCGCAGAAGCATCTGGGGGCGTGACTTCCTCATCGCCCCCCAACCCTTTAGTTTCTGCCTTCTGGTAAACGAACCACTCATCGGCCACCCGGCCGTCTTGGAACGGCCGCAGCAGACAGCAACTCACCTCAAACATCTGCCCGACACTTTCCACAATTCTTTGCAGCATTTGCTGGTAATTGGGAGCCGATCGGATAGTATTGGTAACGGCATAAAGCAGCGATTCTTGGCTCAAAGCACGGCGCAGTTCATTGGTGCGCGTTTTCAGAAGATTGTGAGTCTCAACAGCTTGACTGACAAGATTTATCAGCTCTTGAGCATCCCAAGGCTTGGTAACGTATTTGAATACTTTGCCAGCGTTAATAGCTTCAACTAAATCTTCAACATCCGTATAGCCAGTTAAAATAATTCGGATCACGTCGGGGTACTGAGCCGCCGTCAAGCTGAGAAACTCCGTACCGCTCATTTTTGGCATTCGCTGGTCGGAGATAATCACTGCTACTTCTCCCTCTTTTGCCAAAATTTCGAGAGCAGCGGGGCCAGATTCGGCTCTGAGCACTTTGTAGTCTCGATGAAAGGTGCGGTAAAGCAAGTCGAGGTTATCCGGTTCGTCATCGACGATCAGAATTTTTAGCTTAGGATTTTCTTGGGAATTCATGCACCGTTCTCCTGTGCCCCGGGGCTGTGCGATTTAATAAGTCTGATAAAAGGAAGAATTCGCCGATTTAAATTGCTGAAGTCATACCATTTTCGATTTTCGATTTTCGATTTTCGATTGCGAATGACTGATGACATAAGGATTGGTATTTTGCCTAGAGTGCCATTATTTTGGGAAAATGGTATCACAATCATTCGTGGATATGAAGTTGTTGTGAGTAGGCCGAGGCAAGCATCAACCTTGATTTTTGATGTCTGGGTTTTCAATTCGGAATTCTTCTGAGCCACAGTTATCTGTCGTGCACCCCAATTTTATTATTTAATGATATTCATATAAACTCGTCTCCCGATAAGTTTTTTTCACCCCTTACCTTTATGCAGCAGGAGAGCAAACACACATCTGGCCCTTTTAACGGGAGCATCTCAATGAAAGCAGCCCAGCTAGAAATTGGAGTTTTGAGGCAGGAGTTTTGAGGGAGGAGGCAGGAGGGAAGAGGAAGAAGGAAGGAGCCAGAAGAAGTGTTTTTACAAATATGAGATGCTCCCATTTTAACTGCCGTCTCGATATCTCCGAATACATAGGAATAACCGTCCTGATTGTGAGTTGATTGGCCAAATTTATGTTTGCTCCTGGCTCCTGGGAATATTTTATTTGGTATGTGAAAGCTGCCCGCAGCAAGATACAATAGACAACCAACATCTTCCCCTGTGTTTTTTTCCCACAAGTAACAGCAACTTTAACAGTCAGCCAAGGATAGCGACCACCATCCGGCGCCGAGCCCCTGACTGATATTCGGGGGTGGCCCACAGACCACAGAGGTGTCTGTGGGAGTGACGCAATTGCTGTACCATTTTAGTTAGACTTGCACTTTTTTCCCGATCTCGGCATTTTTTGTGCCTCCTGCAGACCAACGCCCAAGCCAATTACTGCGGCGAAACACCGCAAGATCGAGCATCCATCTGTTAATCTTAGCTAGGGATGTACTCTGTGGAAACCGATCGGTCGATTTTAGATTTTAGATTTTAGATTTTAGATTTACTCCACAGATGAATCGGGGAGCTTGAACTAGGGTCTAAAATTTTGATCTGTCCCCGACGAGTGTCGGTGGCTGGTATCGGTTTTTGGGCCGGGTGAATCAGCTCGATCGAGGTTTTGAAGGTTAGCCCCCAGTAACTAATTTGCTTACTTTTACTAACGTATGCTACTATTGGCTACATGGCATACGTCCCACTCAGAAAAGCGGTTGAATTTCTGGGCTTGCATCCACACACCCTAAGAAAATATGCAGATGAAGGGAAAATCAAAAGCATCAAAAACGAAGCAGGGCAACGACTCTACGATGTCGAGTCCTACCAGCGTGGTGCAACTAGAACTACCTTTATTTGCTACTGTCGCGTCAGTTCTCCCAAGCAGCGAGACGACCTCGCTCGACAAGTTGACGACCTGCGACAGCAATACCCCAACGCCGAAATCATCCAAGATATCGGGTCGGGGCTTAATTTTAAACGGAAAGGACTGCAAGCCCTACTGGTCAGATTTATGCGCGGCGAACAGCTCACGGTTGTTGTTGCCTGTCGTGACAGATTGTGCAGGTTCGGATTTGAACTATTCGAGTTTATGGCCGGGCAAAACGGTGGACAAATCTTGGTTCTCGACCGAACTGTTTACTGCCCAGAAACCGAACTCACAAGCGATCTTCTTGCCATCCTTCACGTCTTCAGTTGCAGAATGCACGGACTCAGGAGTTACAGCAAGAAAATCAAGGAAGATCCGGCTATTCCTAAATCCTGAACAGAAAGTGCTGCTCAAACAGTGGTTTGGGGTGAGTCGTTTTGTTTACAACACGACTATCAAATACCTGCAAGAACCAGGCACAAAAGCTAGCTGGATGACAATCAAAACTGGAATACTCAACAGTTTGCCAGAATGGGCAAAGCCTGTACCTTTCCAAATCAAATCGATTGCCATCAAAGACGCTTGCTCAACTGTCAAAGCAGCTAAGCAGGGTTTCAAGAAAGACGGGCAAATCCGTAAATGCAAATTTCGCAGTAGAAAAGACACCAAGCAATCTATCTATGTGCCGAAGTCAGCCATAAAAGAATGCGGCGTCTATCATTCGATTCTAGGCAAGTGTCAATTGACAGAATCCTTGCCTGCAAATTTCAGTGATGGTAGGTTGACTCTCGCTTATGGTGAGTATTACATAGTTGTCTCTGAAGAAGTGCCACAAGTCAAGACCGATAAACAAGGTCGGCTGGTTGCCTTAGATCCCGGTGTCCGCACGTTCATGACATTTTTCTCTGAAGATTCTTACGGCTGGTTAGGAAAAGATTCTAATTTGCACATCCAGAAATTGTGTTTTCGGTTGGACAAATTGGTGTCAAAAATCCCTAAATCTCCTAGTCGGCAAAAAAGAAGATTTAAGAAAGCAGCCAGCAGGCTTCGTTGCAAAATCAAGAATTTGGTCAAAGAGTTACATCACAAAATAGCTAAGTTTTTAGTCTATAATTTTGATGTGATTGTGCTGCCAACTTTTGAAAGTTCTCAAATGGTGTCTAAGTCGCGCCGTAAGTTGAGAAACAAAACGGTGCGACAAATGCTAAGCCTAAGCCATTACGAGTTCAAAACTTTTCTTAAATGGAAAGCTTGGGAAAAGTCTAAACTTGTGATTGATTGCAACGAAGCTTACACGTCGAAAACTGTGTCGTGGACTGGCGAAATTGTCAAAAATCTAGGTGGCGCTAGGACTATTACGTCCGCAGCTACTGGGTTGAAGATGGATCGGGATCTAAATGGTGCTCGCGGGATTTTGCTGCGGGCATTGGTTGACACGCCTTTGTTGAGAGATTCTCTTAACTTATATATTTGTTAGCATTTGTTAGCAAAAAAGTGTCGGTCTCACTCGCGCGCAGCAGAGTATCGAACCGACGGGGCCAACCCCTGGAGACTGTTTCCAGGCATCCAAATTTAAATTGGACGTTGGAAAAGTACCCAGTAGCTCAACAGGCAAGATCGGTTCGA
Organism: Microcoleus sp. T3_B1; assembly: GCF_036700445.1. Taxonomy (NCBI): domain Bacteria; kingdom Bacillati; phylum Cyanobacteriota; class Cyanophyceae; order Oscillatoriales; family Microcoleaceae; genus Microcoleus; species Microcoleus sp. T3_B1. The sequence continues at coordinate 90,803 of NZ_JAUBOX010000008.1, read as the reverse complement.
TCGGGGACGGGCGATGGATAGCCCAGAACTGCTGAAAGCTGGGGTGCCAAGCCGGGGGGCGGCGGGGAACATCCGACGCGCGATCGAGCCCGGTGTTAGTATGGTCAGTCGTTGAGTTTTTCAACTACCGCTTGACGGATAAATTATATTCGATCGGGTATTTCCCTAAGCAGAGAGCGGTAGGATTCCGGGAACCTGACGTTAAAACCTTTGTAATTGTTTTTAATACCTTGCCCGCTAAGCTGTCGCGCATTTAATTTGTAAGCTACTGTTTACTTAAACTCTTGTGATGCCGGCCGAAAGCCAGGGATCAAGCTTCAATTTAAAGGGCAAATAGCTTATCCACAAATCTACTATTAGGGGATGAGTTCTATTTTTTCATAACTAGAATATTAAATGCTAAAAATTTTCCATTTACCTCAAATACTACTTAAAGTCAACACAAAAATATGTAATTTAATCTGGCTAATAAACTATGCCTATAAGTTACGTTATAAGATCAGTATAACATCAGTGATTATTCTAAGAGGGTAGCTTAGAAACCCGCGTAAAAAAAATCATATAGTGGCCTGGCATTGTGAATCCTTCATTTTTTTCCTCACCATCTCACCAACAACAAACTCCTGGACTTTCTGGTTTTTCGATCCGGGTGGCTGCGCCCAACGACTTAACGCAGCTAGCTGATATTTTAGCCATGAGCTTTCACTCCCGCGAGGGGTTTGTAGAATGGGTGTATCCAGTGTTGCGTTTGGGCATTTACGAAGATTTAAAAAATCGACTGCGTTCTAAGGCAGAACATTACATTTGTCTGGTTGCTGAGCTAGTCTCGCGCGAGGAGGGAACGCAGAATTATCGATCGCACCGAGCTCAGCGCATAACAGGAACAGTAGAAATGGCTCTACGTTCTCGCTTTCCTTGGCAAATCCCTAATTCTGACTATCCTTATTTGTCGAATTTAGCCGTTCACCCGGAGTACCGGCGGCAGGGGGTTGCTCAACAATTGCTCAGCAACTGCGAGGAGACAGCCAAAGAATGGGGATTTTCTGAGATTTACCTCCACGTTCTGGAAAATAATCACCCAGCGCGACAGTTGTACTATCAAGCCGGCTATCGCTTGCAACAGGTGGATTGGAATTGGACTGGTTGGCTGTTCGGCCAGCCGCGCCGCCTGTTTTTACGCAAACAGATTTCGCTCTCCTAAGCTAAGTATTTGAATTGATCGTGGGGAATTGGGGCTTCGCCAAGAAAAAGGAAAAAATAGCTCTTCTTTCCTTCTATTGTGAATCAATGGAATGGGAATGGGGAATTATTGATGAATTTTAGTTTGCTCTTAAGCCCGATCGCACAACCCACTAAAATTAGTTTGATCGAGCGTAAGGATTCAGGTCTTTGATTGGGGAATAAGAGAAGGCATCAAAAAGTCACAAGAATGGGCAGATATAGCATCACGGAAAAAAGCCATTGCGCTTTTACCCTGAAACCGACAAGTCTGAATCACAGATAACAAATCAGCGGTTTGTTCAAACCGAGACATTGACCGGGAACCCCCAGATACCTTACGTTTAGTCACAGCTAATCTCAGAGAACGTTCTGCTAAATTATTATCAGGAGGAATGTCGGGATGGTCTAAAAAGTACCACCATTGATCTGCTTTCTCACGTAACGAGCGCAGTAACAGTCCAGCAGCATGACCAACATGACCTTGCCAAGTATTTAACAATTCTGCCAATCTCGTCTTAAAGTCCCTCGCCCAAGTCTGATAATCAATCTCTTGGGGGTGTTCCCGCCCTAGGCGATGTTGTCGAAATGCCTCATCAATTAATTCCAAAAATGCAGAAGCGACGACAGTGTTGTTACCGTGGCCCATTTGCAGAACTTTCTTAAAATGTCGCCGTAGATGGGCTAAACATTTTTGTTGCGCTCCCACAATCACACCGTTATATACGCTAAAATCATCGGAACTCAACACAGAGCGCAAATTCATGCCCCAGCATTGTCTCTAATTCGGCTCTACTGCGAGTGTCTGCGGCATGAAACAGGCAAAAATCTTGACCTGTGGCTGTCGGTCAACCATTCTTTGACTCCCTTCACACACCGGGGGTGTTTCATCCACATGGACGTTGCCTTGTAATGGTACCCATTTCCATAAAGCTTCAACGGCGGGTTTGACAGCATCAGCTACCCGCGCATTTGTCGCTTGTCCTGGACCTATCCCTAGGTCGATTCCACCTAGTTCGCGCAGGAACTCTTGTTGTTTTTCATAGGATAGGTGTCCATAATTACCCAACCAGCTTAATAATGCTTGTAGGTCAATACTTAAGTCAAGTCAAGGAACTATCCCGGATGCTGGTGCACCCATCACCATTGCTCCGCATTCATTGCATTGACATTTGACTCGTTGATATTCTACCACTTCAATTGGTAAGGCTGGCTTTACACGCTACCTGCTGCTTGCTATAACCAATCGGATCACTTAATTCTCTACTACCACAATGCTCACAAGATTCAGGAGTGCTGATTTGATATCTATCTACTCGCCCAAACCCTTTTCGGGTTTTGCCGATATGTCCCGGCTGTCCTCCTGCTTTGCGTTTTGGTTGGGACTGTGACTCTGACTCTGACTCTTTTGAGTTGTCAAAAGCGGCTGTCTCTGATTTCTGTATCAGATCGCTCGATGGTGGTTTTGATGATGTTTTACTATTACTGGGCTGTCTCTCTTGGAGCTTTTCGAGCTTTTGTTGTAATTTTTCAATCAGCTTCTGTTGGGTGAGCACAATTTTGACCAGCTCCTGGTGGCTCAACTGGTCAACCATTTCTAATTTTAGTGCTGCTGATAACTCTGACTTTTCGCTCATCTGACTACATTACCATATTGTTCGGCTCTCTGCGGAACTATTTTTACCTGAATCCTTACCTGCCAACAATGGACAATCTCAAAAACCCGCCCCGACCGGGATATTATGGTTAATCGATCGGACATGACATGAAACCACAGATAAACGCAGATAAGCGCCGATTTCCTTGGCAGTTTATCTGCGTTAATTTGCGTTCATCTGCGGTGAAAAATTAAATCTGATTATCTTCAGAAAAAAGTCCCAACAAAGGGCCGAGAATAGCGCCGAAAACAAAGCCACCGGCGTGGGCCCAGTAGGCAACTCCCCCGGATTCCATGCCGACACTTGCCGGGGCATTCAAGGAAGCCAGCCCGCTCAATGCTTGCTGTGCAAACCAAAATCCTAGAAAGAAGAAAGCGGGGACTCTGACGGTGGTAATAAAAATTCCCAATGGCAGGAGTGTCAGAACTTTAGCTTGGGGATATCTGAGAATGTAAGCTCCCATCACGCCTGCGATCGCGCCGCTAGCACCTAGGGACGGAATGGCAGATGCTGAGGAGAAAAACCACTGAGTTAGTGATGCTAAAACGCCGCAAGTAAGGTAAAATATTATAAATTTGACGTGTCCTAAACGGTCTTCTACGTTGTTGCCAAAAATCCACAAAAATAACATATTTCCGGCAATGTGAAGAAAGCCTGCGTGCAGGAATTGGGAGCTAATTAGTGTCGTCCATTCGGGAAATGGCGAAGCTGGCAGAGCAACCCGACACATATTGCTTAACTGGCAAGGAATTACGGCCCAAGAGTAGAAGAATTGCGTTAATTGTCGATCGCCCAAACTGAGTTCGTACAAAAATACTAATATGTTTGCGGCAACCAGCCCGTAGGTGACATAGGGAGTGATAGTAATGGGATTTTCATCGCGTAAGGGAACCACGGCCTTTTTTCCTCATCAAAATATTGGCAACACAGTAGCGCATTTATAGCCCAGGTGTCTCCTGTCTAAAGGAAGAGGGAACAAACCAATCGATTTTAGATTTTAGATTTTAGATTTTAGATTTAAAGAATTGAAGGATTGAAGAATTGAAGAAAGCGACCTCATATCATTTCCGGTCGAGGGATCGCGATTGTTGTAGGGGCGGGTTCACCAACAATACCTGCCAATAATTGACAATCTCAAAAACCCGCCCCGACCGGGATATTATGGTTAATCCATCGGACATGATATTACGGATATATCCGAGGGCTGGTTAATCGATTTTAGATTTTAGATTTTAGATTTTAGATTTTAAGAATTGAAGAATTGAAGAAAGCAACTTTACGGATGTATCCGGGGGCTGGTTATCGGATACTATATTTTTTTTCTGCACGGATGAATCCAGGGGCTTTTACCGCCATCGGATGCCGCAAGCTTCCTTCAAACTCGCCGTTTCCCGCTGAAACCAAAATAAAACCCTCCACCTTGCAGTTAGTTGAATATCTGCTTTTTAGTGTTGGGTTTTATTTTACCGCAAAGGCGTATATTGTAGGATTGCAGAGGAAGTTTGTAGTTGCGATATTGGTACTGGTTTTCACATCTCAACCAAACTACAAACTTATTTATCCCCTTGCTGATTACATTTTTACAGCGGGGCTAGTCGAAGGTTTAGGCGACTTAATTTCCTGGGAAGCTGCACGGGCGCGGAAGAGTTTAGCAACGACTTGTTCACACTTAGACAAATCCGATTCTATCTCTGTCAAAATCGCCGTTGATACGGGATCTGTTAACTTCACCCGCAGGTTGTTGATATCGACAACACCGGTTTGCAAATCACCGAGAGTGCTCCGCAGCAAAAACGTTTCATCGCTTCCTTGCATCGAAGCTTTTAATTTAGCGTATTTGTCAGCAATTTGGGCAGGAATTGAGGGTTTTTCCCCGAAATCGTTGAGGCGTTTTTCGATAGCGAGGATGTGGTTCTGTTTATTTTGAATCATTTCTCTCAAGAGCGATCGCAAATCGCTGTCTTGGGTTTTTTCCGCATAATGTTCAAAGGCTTCGCAAGCATAGCGTTCCCCTGCGAGGGCGGTATTCAAAGCTTTAACAATGTCGCCTTGTGTCGAACCTCCCCAACCATTAGCTAATTTCCACCATTCTGCATTTTTGTCAGTTTCTTCTGGCAAACCGACTGCTTTTCCGCCGTAACCGAGGCGAGCCATAATTGCGGTGGTAAATATTGCTAAATCTCCAGGTTGGCGGGAAGTGATCAAGTTACCGTCAACTACTAAAGCTTCGTTGATGTAGTTAGCTCCGGCATTAATCATGTCTGTTTTAATTGCCAAGAAACCTGTGGCATTTTTGCCTTTCAGCAAGTCGGCTTCAATCAAAACTTGCGGGCCGTGGCAAACAGCAGCGACAATTTTCCCTTGCTCAAATGCTTCTCGTACAAAACGTACTGTATTGGGGTTAGTCCGCATTGTATCGGGAGCCATCCCGCCGGGAATTATCACTGCATCGAATTCTGCGGGGACTGCTTCAGTGGTAGTTCCGTCAGCCTGCTGGGCAACTTTTCCTTGTTTTCCTGCATACTTTTCATTTGTCCGCGAACCGAGGACAACTACATCAAAATTTGCTTGTTTTAAGGCGTTGTAAGGAACTAAAAATTCCGAATCTTCAACTCCATTTTCAATGAGTATGGCAACTCGTTTTGTGTTGCTACCATTATCGGTTGTCATAATCAAATTTCCTCAGACTATCTTTTTATCTAACCATAAATGATTTATGATGTTTTTAGCGTCTTGCTAAAGTGATAAATTACTTGGTTTTAAAAGCTGTCAGCGTGAGCCTTGAGAGGTATTTTACAGTAATTGTCTCAATGCACGTATGAGGCTCCATTAATGTCGATCGTAGTCCCGGTAGCGTGCGTAGCCAAACCGGATGCTAAAAACGCGATAACATTAGCAACATCTTGAGGAGGAGCGATTTTGCCGATCGGGATATCGCGAATAATATCAGATTCACCGAACTCCTGAATAAACTGATTAGACATTTCTGTACTAACAAATCCCGGTGCAACTGTAAAAGCCAAAATATTATCAGCCGCAAACCCTCTAGCAATACTGCGAGTTAAAGCAACAATAGCACCTTTAGAAGCGGCGTAGTGCAGATAATTGGGGTCATCCCCACGAAAAGCAGCGCGACTTGCTATATTAATAATTGTACCGCCCCTGCGACTTTGAAAATGCAGAATAGATTCCCGGCACAAATCGGCAACGGCAATTAAATTCACTTGTAGAGTTTGCTGCCAAGCTGAAGACCAAATATCGAACTCGTCCTCTATACCCGCTGACTGCATAATCCCCGCATTATTAACTAAAATATCAATATGGCCCCGCCATTTTAAAGCATCTCGCCACAAAGTCGAAGCCGCGTTTTCCACCATCAAATCTGCTGCCAATAAATAACAGCGATCGCGCGCAACACTTGCTGCCACCGCTTCAGCTTCTTCCTGACTGCGAAAGTAATGCAAAATCACCTCGGCCCCAGCATTAACCAGAGTCCGCACCGTCACTGCACCAATCCCTTTCGAGCCACCAGTTACTAAAATTACCTTTCCGGTTAAATCAATCATTCATGTCTCTCTTTTCTCTTTCTCTGTGACCAAGAATTTCTTGATGGTACCCGCCACGTGATTTATCCGTGGAATCAATCCAAAATCTAAAATCTAAAATCCTCAAGCCCCCGCATTTATCCGTGGGGTCAATCTAAAATCTAAAATCTAAAATCTAAAATCGATTGACCTCTGCGCCCTCTGCGGTTAATAAAAAAATAAATCCCCTTCACACACGAAATATAATTGCTCTATGATACAGCACATCCCATCTAATGTGTATGCCATTTCCTTATGCTGATAGATATCTGCCACACACATCTCCAAAAACTTCCAAATCCTTTCCTCTGTTGGTTTCTATTAGAAATATAGCCACTGCTTACAGCACTATACCTTCTTTGTCATTAAACTCGATAACTACAGTGGATTCGGCAGCAAAGGTCGAATCAGCTCCATAATTCGATCGGAATTAAAATTATTGATATAATCGGTTAGGGCTGTGGACAAACTTGCTTTCGATTCTGGAATTTGTACGATCAATTCGTTCATAACTTCGGTATCGAGATAGTAAGCGGCTTGATACATTTGTTCTAACCACTGGGGGGGCATCATGGATATATCTTCTACAGACACCGTTTCAACTAATGGTTTTTGTGGAGTTTGTTCTACGACTTCGTAGATATATTGTACTCCCAAATATTTAGCGAGTTTATCAAAAAGTTCTCTCTGCTGAAATGGCTTGCTTATAAAGTCGTTGCAGCCAGCCCTAAGAACTTTCTCTCGATCTTCTTCCAAAACACTGGCAGTTAAAGCAATAATGACAGTTTGTTGGCTCTGAGGGCGTTCTCTAATATATTTAGTAGCTGTGTAGCCATCGACGATCGGCATTCGCAGATCCATCAGAATCAGGTGTGGCAGCCAACTCTCCCACAGTGAGAGTGCCTCCACTCCCTGTTTTGCTTCTCTCACCTCAAAACCAACCGAGGTCAGGATCTCGACTAACAAGCGACGATTTTCTTCTAAATCTTCAACAATAAGAATGCGGTAAGTCGGTTGTCCGGGAGCTAAACCAATTACTCTTTGATTAATTGATTCTGGGGGTAAGGATGCTGATTGAGGTAACTGTACACCAATCTCAAAGGAAAAAGTGCTACCTCGGTGCAAAGTGCTTTTAACCTGAATCTGACCGCCCATAAGTTTGACGAGTTTTTGACTGATGGCTAAACCAAGGCCCGTGCCTTGACTCAAATTATTTCCAGCTTGGGTTTGCACGAAAACCTTAAATAATTTATCAATTTCTGTGGGCGAAATTCCCACGCCTGTATCCTCAACTTCAAAACATAGGTGACAGGATGTTTTGTCTCTTTGTGTTGCTCTTACCCGTAGGGTGACGCTTCCGTGATTGGTAAACTTAATCGCATTACCGAGCAGATTGACCAATACTTGATAGAGTTTTTTCTCGTCACTATGCACAAATTGAGGAATGTCGGGATCTCGCTCGACAATTAGCTGCACTACTTTAGATTGGACTTTAACTTGGAACATTTCTTCGATAGAAGTCAGCAAACTTGTCAAATCAAACTCAGAAGGATTGAGAGTCATCCGTCCGCTCTCTATTTTGGATAAATCTAAAATATCGTTAATCAAATCCAATAAATGTTTACCGCTACGATTGACAATCTCTAAACGTTCTTGGAGAGAACGAGTCAGATTGCTCTCATAGCTCATCAATTGCGTGAATCCCAAAATTGAGTTGAGGGGGGTGCGGAGTTCGTGGCTCATATTGGCGAGGAAGACTGTCTTGGCTTGGTTTGCTTCATTTGCCTGATGAAATTCCAACTCCGCTTGTTTACGATCGCTAATGTCAATTAAATATCCCAAAATTTCTACGGCTGTACCTGAATTATCTCGAATTAGTTTAAGCTGACTGAGCATCCAGCGATAAACCCCATCGGAGCGACGAAAACGGTATTCGTGGAAGTAAAAATCATTAAGGAATAGATTTGCTAAGCCATTAAGCACCGGTTTTACATCATCGGGGTGTAAGTGATTCACCCAAAATTTAGAATCTTCTAAAAACTCGCTGCTTTCGTAGCCCAATATATCTTTGATATTTTCGCTGATGAACGTTGCTCCATAATCGCCAGCAGCTTTACTGCTAAAAATGACCACGGGGCTATAGTTGAGAAGAAAGTTGAGGCGATTTGTGGTAGCTTGCAAGGCTTGCTCAGCCAGTTTTAGCTCTGTTGCGTCTTCCTGAACAGCAACATATACAGTTCCGTATTCAGGATGCTCAAACATGGATGTATGAACTCTGCACCAAAAGAGAGTTCCATCTTTCTTTCTATTCTGGACTTCATATTTCGCTTCCCCGGTCTGTTCAATTTGAGTGACGATATCTAGAACGGCTACATCTGGTGTAACCTTTGTATCGACATAATTCAAAATACCAAGGGGTTGACCTGCGAGTTCGTCCTCTGTGTAGCCAAACATAGCGTCAAAGGTAGGGTTGGTGTAGACGATCATGAGGTCTGAGGCTTTGATTAAACACACTCCTCCTGCCATGTTATTCATAATAACGCTTTGAAGTTCTAGGGTCTTTTGAGCTTCTTTTCGAGCCGTAATTTCTTGTATTTGAGAAATAAAATGCAGTGGATTTCCCTGTCCATCTTGTACTAGCGATCCATTAAGAATAATCCAAATAATGTGTCCTTCTTTATGGAAATACCGTTTTTCCAGTTGGTAAGTTGAAATTCTTCCTGCTAATAGTTGATGTGCATAACTAAGATCGCCGTCTAAATCGTCAGGATGGGTGATGTCTTGGAAAGTTAACGCTAACAACTCTTCTGAGGAGTAGCCAAGAATCTGACATAAGGCAGGATTGACTTTAATCCAGTACCCATCAAGTGAAACGATCGCCATCCCGATAGAGGCATCTTCAAACGCATGGCGAAACTGCTCTTCACTGTTTCGTAAAGCCATCTCAATTTGTTTGCGATCGCTAATATCGCGCAAAATCACAGTAAATACCGTTTCGTCTCCCATTTCCAGCTTAGAAATAGAGGCTTCAGCCGAAAACTGCGTTCCATCTTGACGACGACCCAAAATCTCGCCTCGTTCTCCCATCCTTCGCGCTCTGGTAGAAGACTGTGAAAATTGTTTGATATGCTGCGGATGTGCATCTCTAAACTGTTCTGGCAGCAGTAAATTCAGTGGCTCCCCTAAAATATCCTCAATTTTATAGCCAAACATCTTTTCTGCCCCTTGATTAAACAGGGTAATGCGTTGAGTGCGATCGACTGAAATAATTGCATCATTGGCGATTTCTAGAATTCCTGCAAAACGAGCCTGCGATTTTTGTAAAGCATCTGTTCGTTCAACCACAAGAATTTCTAAATTTTCGTTAAGTTTTTTAATTTCTTTTTCGGCTTGTTGGCGCTTATAATCTATCTGGTTCAAAAAGCGAGCCGTCCCCAAAATGAGAAGTGAGAACGTGAAAACCATAACAGTTGAACGCAATGTATAGCCAAAATTAGCGTTATACCAGCCTAACTTTTGTCCCTGAAGAGTGAACCAGTTCACTGTCACGGGAAAGATCGTCGCCCAAGGCAGCAACCACCGAACCATTACTCCGCCAACTAGGGGACTGGTTACTACTTGCATTAATCCTTCCTTGGGGCGGAGGAATAAAATTCCTCCATAGAGGATGAAAAAGGTGGCGATCGTGTTTAGGGGTTGAATCGTCGTAATTGTGACCAACCGTTCAAGAATATCGACATGGAATAGGTGTGCAAATAAAGCTAGTAGAGAAATTAAAGCTGCAACACTACTAAAAATCTGAGCCAACCAAGTATCCCGTTGGGAATTTTGCCCTAACAGTAACAGTGCTAGTCCCATCAGCACAAAATTTAGGGCGGTATTTACTCCCATTCTTCCCGGATCAGGAGTCGCGGCAGACACAAAATCTCGGAAAAGCCACTGATCAGTACCCAGCTTCCAACCAAAAATATACTGGCTCAGCGTCAGCATACCCATGATGATTATCAATCCTGCCATCCCTTGAGCGATGCGATCGTGCAGTCGGGTTCTTTGGTACTGCAACAATCTCAAAGACCCTCCAGCCAGCAAAAAGCAAATTGCCGTGTTTGCTTTCATGGTCGCAGTCATACCGGGAAAACCACTTTTGAGTAGGGAGATGTCAAATTGCCAACCCAGCAGCACGAGACATCCGATCGCAATGACGGCTAGACTTGCCATTTGAGAAATCCGCTTGTTCATAAATCGCCTGCTTGGCTTGAAACAATGTTCTTCTAATGTTAGGCGAAGCGAAGAAGGGCGACCACGAGGGGACTGCCCCTAGCCGAACTATTCAGATTTTGTATGGTTGCGCCCCCTTGCCAGCCCCATATCTCCGGGAGCGCAGGACTTCTTTGTGGGTAAACTAACTTTTTTAACCGAATAATTAAACTATACTATTTGTGCATAGGTTTATATTCCTCTAGCAGGAAACTAGGGAAATGAGTATGATTCTCCATAGAACTAGCGATAGGGTTAGCGATCGAGCTACAAACTACCGAGGCAATATTTTAATTGTTGACGATCTGCCTGATAACCTGCGTCTGCTCAGGGATACTTTGAGTGCACATGGTTATAAAGTTCGCAGTGCCACGACAGGTGCAATGGCGCTGAGAGCCGCCCAATTGCCATCGACGGAGTTAATCTTACTAGATATTAAGTTGCCCGATCAGGATGGCTATGAAGTTTGCCGAAAATTAAAATCTGATGAGCGCACCGCCGACATTCCAATAATTTTTTTGAGTGCGCTAAATGAAACTTTTAATAAGGTGCAAGGGCTGGCTGCGGGAGGGGTAGATTATATTGCTAAGCCATTTCAAGTCGAAGAAGTATTAGCTCGTGTCGAAACCCACCTAACTATCGGAAGGCTGCAACAAAAACTCCAAAAGCAGAATTTACGTCTCTTGAGAGAAATTGAAGAACGGCAACGTCTCGAAGAGTCTCTCTTTGCCGAAAAGGAATTGGCTCAAGTGACACTGCAATCCATTGGCGATGCGGTCATTACTACTGATGCCCAAGGTAATGTGAGATATTTCAATCCTATAGCTGAGCAACTGACAGGCTGGAAAAATCATGAGGTTCAAGGAGTTCCTTTCTCTACGGTATTCCTAATTGTCGAGCAAGTAACGCGAGAGCCAGTAGAGAATCCTATAAACAAGGCTCTATTAGAGGAGCGAATTGTGACCTTAGCTAACAATACTATTCTGATTTCCCATGATGGAACCGAGTATCCCATTGCTGACTCGGCAGCACCGATTCGAGACCGCGAAGGTCAAATTATCGGGGCAGTCATGGTCTTTCATGATGTTACTGAATCGCGCTATCTCACCCGTCAACTCTCTTGGGAAGAAAATCACGATGCCCTGACGGGGTTAATCAACCGTCGAAAATTTGAGCAGCAGCTAGTGGAGGCGCTCGCCTCTGTTAAAGATAGCAATCAGCAGCACGCTCTCTGTTATTTAGATTTAGATCAGTTTAAAGTCGTTAACGATACCGTAGGTCATATTGCTGGCGATGAGCTACTGCGCCAAATCACAGCACTTATTCAAAAGGGAGTCCGTGCTAATGATATGCTGGCTCGCTTGGGAGGTGATGAATTTGGTATTTTGCTCACTCAATGTTCGCTCTCTCAAGCAACCCAGATTGCCGAAAACCTCAAAGACATAGTGCATCAGTTTCGGTTTATTTGGAATGGCAAAACCTTTATCATCGGAGTCAGCATTGGAGTTGTTGCTATTGACCAAACCAGCCAAAATTTGATGGAGCTTCTGGGAGCGGCTGATGCAGCTTGTTATGCCGCCAAAGCCAGAGGCCGCAACTGTGTTCATATTTATAGTCTAGATGATAGTGAACTAATTAAACAACGTGGTCAGAGGCAGTTGATTGCCCAAATCAGCCGAGCGCTGGAAACCAATCGTTTTTGTCTCTACTACCAAAAGATTGTCTCTATTACCTCTAAACCATTAGTAGAGCATTATGAGATTTTGCTCAGAATGCTGGACGAAAATGGAAAAATAGTATCTCCTGCTCAGTTTATTCCCGCCGCCGAGCGTTACGGGTTGATAACAGAAATCGATTGTTGGGTCATCGAAAAGTTTTTCTCGAACTATCACAAATTGCCTGAGAAAGATGCTCTTAGTCAAGGCTTGTATACGATCAATCTATCTGGCGCTAGCATCAGTAACAATCAGTTTATGAGGTTTTTAATCGAACAATTTTCTCGCTACCAAGTCCCCCCACAAACCATTGGTTTTGAAATCACGGAAACGGCAGCCATTGCAAACTTTGAACAAGCCAGATATTTCATGGGCGAACTCAAAAAGATTGGCTGTTGCTTTGCTTTAGATGATTTTGGCAGTGGGTTGAGTTCCTTTGCGTATCTGATAAATTTACCAGTTGATTATCTAAAAATTGATGGTGCTTTTGTCAAAAATATTAGTCATAATTTGATTTCTCAAGCGCTCGTTGAAGGGTTTAATGGTATTGCCCATGCGATGAATCTTGAAACTATAGCTGAGTTTGTCGAAGACGAGACTATTTTAGAAAAATTGCGGGAGATTGGAGTAGATTATGCTCAGGGTTATGGGATCGCGCGCCCCGTGCCTATTAATTTTAATCGCTAGCCATCGCACGCTTGCCAGCGAACCCATTGCCTCACGCCTGCCCATTGTCTGGAGGTCTCCCAGAGTCGATCGCCCGCTGCTACAAGGCTAGCTCAATTTCCTGTGTCACATTTAGATCGAATGTGCTGTAATTGTAAAGGATTGAGTGTTCTATTGGAAATAAACCGGAAAATTTGCCATGAAAGCAGTTGCGTTCGATCGCTACGGTTCAGCCGAGGAATTGCAGTACCGAGAGTTGGAAAAGCCGATCGCCAAATCCAACGAATTGTTAGTGCGAGTTCGCGCTAGCAGCGTCAATCCCGTAGACTGGAAAATCCGACAAGGACACCTGCAACTATTAACAGGATTTAACTTTCCTCGAATAGTCGGTTCTGACATCTCTGGAGTTGTCGTGGAAGTCGGCAGGGAAGTCACCAAATTTCAACCCGGAGATGAAGTTTATACTTTCTTAAATCCCATCAGTGGGGGTGCTTGTGCCGAATACGCGATCGTGCCAGAATCGGATGCCGCCTTTAAACCGAAAAACATCACTCATGCAGAAGCAGCAGGAGTACCGATCGCAGGTTTAACTGCTTTGCAATCGCTCAGGGATTTGGGCCAAATCCAAGCAGGAAACAAAGTATTGATTAACGGCGCTTCCGGCGGAGTCGGCACTTTTGCCGTGCAAGTTGCGAAAGCAATGAACGCGGAAGTAACGGGAGTTTGCAGCGCTAAAAATAGAGAATTTGTCAAGAGTTTGGGAGCGGATTTTGTTCTGGATTACGCAGAAATTGACTTTACTCAACAGCCCGAAAAATATGATATAATCTTGGATGCTGTCGGGACAAGAACATTTGCTGAATGCGAAAAAGTGCTGCAACCAGAGGGAGTTTATATCTCGACTTTGCCGAGTTTCGACAACCTCGCACCGATGTTAACGAGCTGGTTAATATCGGGCAAAAAAGCTAAATTTATTTTAGCCAATGCCAACCCCAGCGATTTAGGGGCTTTGCGGGAGTTAATAGAATCAGATAAAGTTGAGCCGATTGTCGATCGCACTTACAGCTTAGCAGAAGTAGCAGCAGCCCACGTTTACAGCGAAACCGGCCGCGCTGTCGGCAAAATTGCGATCGGCATTGAATAATGAAGGCAATACACGGATTTTGATACCCCTACACGGATTAATTATCGATCGTTCCTTCTGCTGCTGAAGTCAGAATAAAGAATGAAGAAGGAAGTCGGAGCAATTATGAAATAACTATTCTCAATTTCCAATTTCCAATTACCAATTTTCAATTACCCATTCCCTCTTCCCAATTACCCTTTACCAATTACCCATTTCCTATGACTGCTCCCTCAAACTTGGAGACATCCGAACAAGGTTCCGACAACAACCTCGAAGTAATTAGCCCGGAAAACAGCATTGCACCAATCGCAGGCGGTGCGATGGGTTCTCGCAACTTAGAAAACGAATTTCTCGACGAACTTCCCGACGAAGTTGAAATGTCTTTATTCGACCATTTAGAAGAATTGCGGCAGCGACTTTTTTACTCGCTAATTGCAGTAGTAATCGCTGTAATCGGTTGCTTTTTCACAGTTAAACCCATCGTGCAACTGCTAGAAGTACCGGCAGGGCCCGTCAAATTTCTGCAACTAGCTCCCGGCGAGTATTTCTTTGTTTCTATCGAAGTAGCCGGATACAGCGGTTTGCTCATCGCCAGTCCGTTTATTTTTTACCAGATAGCGCTGTTTGTTCTCCCCGGTTTGACTCGGAAAGAACGCAGGTTGCTGGGGCCGGTGTTTTTCGGTTCGAGTTTCCTCTTTTTGGGCGGGTTAGTCTTTGCTTACATCGCTCTGATTCCGGCGGCGCTTAATTTCTTTGTTACCTATGGGGCGGATGTTGTAGAGCAGTTGTGGTCGATCGACAAATACTTTAAATTTGTGCTGCTGTTAATGTTCAGCACCGGCTTAGCTTTTCAAATCCCGATCGTCCAAGTATTGCTCGGCGTTTTGGGCATAGTTTCTTCTAACCAAATGCTCTCCGGCTGGCGGTATGTAGTCTTGGGAGCGGCAGTTTTGGGAGCGGTTTTAACGCCTTCTACTGACCCTTTAACGCAAAGTCTTTTAGGAGGTGCGGTGCTGAGCTTGTATTTTGGCGGGGTTGGTTTGGTGAAGCTTTTAGGGCGGTGAGAATTAAGAATAGCAGACAATGTAAAAGTTACCGAACATCTGAATTTTAAAATTGTCTGCTATTTTTAGCCGAGATTGCGATTGTTGTCAACTTATCTTAAAAACATTGCTTCAGTTATTTTGAGGGCGAATTGAGTATTTACCTCTGGCAGCTTATAAAGATTGTGTAAAGCTAAGCTTTTGAGATATGTGAGTAAGTTGATTGTTTTATATTAGCATCATTGCTGATTTAGCAATTTTTCAATAACTTTTACAAATAAGAAATCCAATTCGCATTAGCAAAGTTTAGTGTGCCATGTCTGGGGCTAAGGTTTTTAGCCTAAATTCACACTATTTTTTAGGTGCTCTCGCTGGCAATCATAAGTTATTTTAATGATTAAATTTTTAAGGTTTGCATCAAGATTTCGGACGAGCCGATCCTTAGTATTCGCTTTAGAGATAACATACCGACACAGTGAAATTACTGAAAAAGAACGTAAAATTTCAGCAATAGAGTCAACCTGGCTCACTGAAGTCTAGCTATATCTTTTGAGTTTCCTGGCTGCCTAAGATAGGAGAATTGTTGGTTTTTTGGGTGGATTTTTTAGTAAGTTATTTTGAAAAATCCACACTGTAGATTTTTACCTTTTTGACGGTTTCAGTTTCTTAATCTCAATCGGAAATTAAATATATGGCACCAATACCTGGCACTTCGGGCCCTGACTACTTATACGGCGCTGGCCCTTTCATTGATAGCGATGACACCATCTATGGTCTGGCTGGCAATGACACTCTCGATGGTGATCTTGGCAGTGATAGTCTCGATGGTGGAAGTGAAGATGACCTCCTCTATGGTGGAAGTCAAGATTATCCTTCCGACGTTAATACTCTGCTTGGTGGACTTGGCAATGACAGTCTCTATGGAGGAGGCCGAGCTTATGACTTGCTCGACGGCGGAGCAGGCAATGATTATGTGCTTGGTGACTACACTGGCAATAATAATAGAGACCAGCTAACAATTGGTAACGATGACACGCTCTACGGTGGAGAAGGAAATGACACGCTCTACGGTTGGCGTGGTAGTGACATTCTATATGGCGGAGTTGGCAACGATCAACTCGACGGCGGCTTCGAGAACGATTTGCTCAATGGCGACGATGGCGATGACACTCTGTCTGATGGCAGTGGTCTCTTAGGTTATGGTGGTACCCCTGCCATCAACGGCAACGACACTCTCAACGGCGGCAGGGGTAATGACTATCTCGATGGCGGGGTTGGGAATGACTTCCTCAATGGAGGGGATGGCATCGACACAGTATCGTACATAAGTGCCAGAAGTGGTATCAATCTACAGTTGGCGCCTATCGGTGACGGGTCTGGGTTAGGTCGGGCTCTCGATGGATTCGGCGGTATAGCATCCAGGGGGGCGCCCCCGCCGATCGTAATAGAGAACGGTGTAGACTCACTCTCTGGCATTGAAGTCGTTATAGGTTCTAGTTTCAACGACACCCTAGTTGGCGGGAGTAGCAATGAAACACTCTTGGGCGGGGCCGGTAATGACTCTTTGTCGGGTCGTGCTGGGAATGACTTGCTCAATGGCGGGGATGGCATCGACACAGTATCTTACAGTTTTGGAGGAACTGGCGTCTATCTCCAGTTGGGGGCAGTCGGCGACGGGTCTGGGTTAGGTCGGGCTTCCGACGGGCAGGGCGGCATAGACTCGCTCTCCGGCATCGAAGTAGCGATAGGTTCTAGGTATAACGATACTCTCCTTGGTGGAGACGGCAGCGAAACGTTGATTGGCGGGGCCGGCGACGACTTATTGTTTGGCTTCAGTGGCGATGACTATCTCGTTGGTGGCAGAGGGGCTGACAAGTTTAGGCTTTGGAAGGGTTGGGGGACAGATACGATTGCTGACTTCAAACCAGGTGAAGATAAACTGTTGGTACGTTCTCGCGCTCCGTTGGCAGACATCACTTTTGGGTCGATTAATAATGGTTTAGATACGGAAATTCGTCAGGTTGGAAGCCCTACCGCTATAGGGATTCTGAAGGGAGTTTCGAGTGCTTCTATCATTCCTGCCCGTGATTTCATTAGTGGTTGATTGTATGGTCTGCATCGATCGATAGGTGACAACAATCGCCTAAAACCCATGAGGAATATCGCTTTTATTCGAGTCCAGATCCCCCTAAATCCCCCTTAAGAAGGGGAGTAGGGGTTGACTTTGATGTGACTCTTGTCCCCCCCTTCTTAAGGGGGGCTAGGGGGGATCTGGGCCGATCCGATGCAACCGGATTTGATATGAATTAGCCCCAAAAAATATAGAGGTGCGATCGCCCGCGCCTCTATAATTACTAAAACTTAAAATTCAACACCAAAGTTTTGTCAAAACTTTGACTACATTCGGAACTGTTCTACTTCAGGAGTGTAGCCGATCGGCAAAACGTAATCCAGATTCTCGTGGGGACGAGCAATTATGTG
Source organism: Microcoleus sp. T3_B1 (assembly GCF_036700445.1). Classification (NCBI taxonomy): domain Bacteria; kingdom Bacillati; phylum Cyanobacteriota; class Cyanophyceae; order Oscillatoriales; family Microcoleaceae; genus Microcoleus; species Microcoleus sp. T3_B1. The sequence continues at coordinate 73,055 of NZ_JAUBOX010000008.1, read as the reverse complement.
ATACGATAGCAACTTTCCGCCATCGACCTTTTTAACTGATTCAATTCCAGCAGCAACGGCTGCTTGCACTTCAGAAACATCTCCTCGCACTATAATTGTCCAGTAGGCGCGGGTTATTTTCTCATAGCGAACTAAAGTAACACGGGCTGCTTTCACCATTGAGTCCGCAACTTCTACTGCAGCGGGAAATCCTAAGACTTCAACCATTCCCAGTGCAACACCCATTACAACATTCTCCTAAATTTCACAAGATATCTGACACTCATTGTATGTGAAATTGTTGACAGAAATTGGTTCGGATGATTTTGGTAAGCATGAAGGACGATCGCCCAAAATTAAAAAAGCCCCTAAAAAGCCCCAGAAACTGTTGCGGCATTTAAATCCCACAGTTGGCGGCGCGCAGCAAAGCCCGCCACACAAGACTTTGAATCAAAACACCTGTGCAAATTAGATGCGCCACAGCTTAGTTTCTCACCCGCGGCAAGTCGTATGATAAGCTCGCCGATCGATTTTAGGGACTTTGGGCTCAACTAATCCAGCCGCGGCGCGACACAAAACTTTAGGGAACTCCCCCAGATCCCGGCTGTGGAGTCAATCTAAAATCTAAAATCTAAAATCTAAAATCGACTGACTGATTCAAAACTCGTCTAGCAACCACTCCGAGGCTCTTTCACCCAAATCGAGGGGAACGCTGACAGCTTTACCCAAGCGCGGGCGATCGCGAGTAGTTACGATATATTCTCTCACCTGTTCTGTGCTCCCCCAGCCGTTGAGGTAATTGGCCACCGCATCCAAATGCTCGAAATAATCAGCCTCCGTCATCGGAAAAGATGCCTGTTCTAGATATTTCCACATAACTTGCACAAAAATCTTGCCTCGTGTTCGCCGCAATCTGATATCGTAAGACTTTCCCCATTTTTCTAGCAGTAGCTGGTGTAAATCCTTGCCCGTCATGGTTGCTCCTGAGTTAATCCATTAAACAATAAAAGACAAAGTTCAAAAAATGTAATAATACTCTAATAAAGGCTGGAAGGCGCATTCTTAAAAGGAATTTTCGCGGCCTAAAATTTGTGCGAGCAGATTAACGGCAATTATCCTCCTTCCTCTGCACGTACAGGTTCGCTAACAGCTAACAAACAAACGTAACTTAAAACCGTAAAGGCAGGTCATGGCTCAATCTTCTGCTGGAAATCCCGATGTTCCCGATATGGGGCGTCGCCAATTTATGAATTTGCTGACGTTCGGTACAGTCACAGGTGTGGCACTGGGCGCACTCTATCCCGTTGTCCAATATTTTGTTCCTCCGTCGAGTGGGGCAGTTGGCGGCGGAGTCACAGCTAAAGATGCTTTGGGTAACGACATCATCGTTAGCGAATATTTGGCTTCGCACCCTGCGGGCGATCGCAGCTTAGCCCAAGGTCTCAAAGGCGACCCCACCTATGTTGTGGTGAAAGAAGACTTATCTATCGCCGACTACGGCATCAATGCAGTCTGCACTCACTTGGGTTGCGTCGTGCCTTGGAATGTTAGCGAAAACAAGTTTATCTGTCCTTGCCACGGTTCTCAATACAACAATGAGGGCAAAGTGGTGCGCGGCCCCGCGCCTTTGTCTCTGGCCCTGGCCCACGCCACTGTCGCAGATGACAAGATCGCTTTTACAACTTGGACAGAAACTGATTTCCGCACCGGCGAAGCACCTTGGTGGTCTTAAACTATTTTGGATTTTAGATTTGAGATTTTAGATAGGGGGTGAATGGTGAAAACCACAGATAAGTGCATCCCTAAACCAGTCTAATAATCCAAAATCCAAAATCCAAAATCCAAAATCCAAAATCCAAAATCCAAAATTGTCTGACCTTTGAGATTGAATACTCTAATGCCACAAACTAATTTATCTGCGATATTTCGCCGCAGTGCCAGGACGATCGCGAAAACTGCCTTAATTGCGATCGCCGCAGCAGGATTTTTCCTCACCAGCGACATCGCACTTCCCCAAGCAGCATTTGCTTACCCTTTCTGGGCTCAGCAAACAGCACCCGCTACTCCCCGCGAAGCAACAGGCCGCATTGTTTGCGCTAACTGTCACCTCGGTGCAAAAGTGACTGAAGTGGAAGTGCCGCAATCTGTTTTGCCTGACACAGTGTTTGAAGCTATTGTCAAGATTCCCTACGATACTAGCGTGCAACAAGTTGTCGGCGACGGCAGCAAAGGTGGCTTGAATATCGGCGCAGTTGTGATGTTGCCCGAAGGTTTCAAGATTGCTCCCGCTGACAGAATTCCCGAAGAAATGAAGGAAAAAGTCGGCGATCTTTACTTCCAACCTTACAGCGAAACCCAAGAAAATATTCTTTTAGTGGGCCCGGTGCCGGGAGAACAGTACAAAGAATTGGTATTCCCAGTTTTGTCGCCGAATCCGGAAACTGACAAGTCGGTTCACTACGGCAAATACCAAATTTATGTCGGAGGCAACCGCGGTCGCGGTCAGGTTTATCCTACTGGCGAAAAGAGCAATAATACTGTTTACAATGCTTCGGTAGCTGGCACCATTTCTAAGATTGCTCAACCTGAAGATGGCGGTTATCAAGTGACAATTCAACCTGCCGAAGGTGCAGCCGTTGTTGATACGATTCCCGCAGGCCCAGAACTGATTGTTACCGAAGGACAAACAGTTGCAGCAGGCGAACTTTTGACGAATAATCCTAATGTGGGCGGCTTCGGTCAAAAAGACGTGGAGATTGTGCTGCAAAGTGCCGATCGCGTTAAAGGATTGATGGCTTTCGTGGCTTTGACCATGCTGGCTCAAATTATGCTGGTTCTCAAGAAGAAACAGGTCGAAAAAGTTCAAGCTGCTGAAATGAATTTCTAAGCGCGGCTGTAATTAGTTGGGTAATACCAATTTAATGTGAAGTTGCACATATCTCGATCCCCCTAAATCCCCCTTAAGAAGGGGGACTTTGATCGGAATCTTGTCCCCCCCTTATTAAGGGGGGCTAGGGGGGATCGGATTCTACGGAGCCTCATAAAAAATTGGTATAAGGTGCGGATGTGCACACCCAACTATTAGGTAAGTAGGGCGGGGAATACCCGCCTTATTGTTTGATAAATAACCAGTAAAATAATGTCAATTGATGAGAAAATAGTTGAAGTAGGCCCGCTGCAATGGTTTTATCGGGAAACAAATCCAGTTAACGAAACTGGTAAACCGCCCGTACTGCTGCTGCACGGTTTGCCGTCCCAGAGTTTTACCTGGACTGTAATGATGCCGGATTTGGCGGCAAGCGGATTTAGATCGATCGCCCCAGATTGGGTGGGTTACGGGCGATCGACAAAACCAGACAAGCGCGACTTTGCCTACACTCCCGATGCTTTTGTTGACGCCCTCGCTGGCTTTATTCAAGCTCTAGAATTAGACCGATTTTACCTCGTTGTCCAAGGATTTTTAGCTTCAGCCGGTATTCAATACGCTTTGCGGAATCCAGATAAAATTGAGCGTTTAGCTGTCATCAATACACCAGTTTCAGCAGATATAAAATTGCCTTGGAAAATGCAGCAGTTGGGGCTGCCTTTTATTGGCGATATGATGACGCAAGACCCGCTTTTGGTTGACAGAACTCTCGAAGGTGGCAGCGGCCAGACAATATCAGACAAGGATTTAGATGTTTACCGTCGCCCGTTTTTGAAGAGTTCGGATGCAGGTCGATCGCTGATGAATACAGTCCGCAATATTCAATTGCCGCAGTCAATGGCCGAAATTGAATCCGGCTTGAAAGCATGGACTCGACCAACTTTATTTGTCTGGGGTTTGACAGACCCTTGGCTGAGTGTTGAACCTGCTAAAAAGCTAGTCGGTTCCCTGCAAAATGCAGAGTTAGTCACACTGGAACAAGCGGGGCATTATCCTCAAGAACATTGGTCAGAAAAAGTTGGCGATGCTGTGATAACTTTTCTGCGCCGCCAGGAGGTAAAATAATATTTTGTACATAACTCTCGGTGCTGGGTCAGCGAAGCAGAGCCAAAGCATCTGCGTTTCCAGGCAGAGCCTTGGAACGAACACGAGCAACCCCGTACCCGCCCTGTGCCCGCTCGCAACGAGCAATCTAAAATCTAAAATCTAAAATCTAAAATCGACATGACTCGTCCCCGTTCAATTTTTGCCTTGATGATGGCGTTTTTGATGGCATTTCTGGTTAGTTGCAGTAGTGTCGAAGCAAAAGTTCCAACGACTTACACAGCAGCCCAGATCCAGCAAATTCAGCGTTATGTTCCTACCCTGACAGAGTTGCGATCGCGCATGGATAAACTGGGAACCCTAATTCAAAAACGGAATTGGGTTGATACCAGAACTTACATTCACGGGCCTCTAGGCGACTTGCGGAATGTAATGAAAACCGTCTCTGGGAGTTTGTTGCCTAGTTCTCAACAGCAAGCTGTTGATTTAACTAAGAGTTTGTTTACCGATTTGGTTAACATTGACCTTGCTGCTAAAGAGCTTGACTATGCAAAAGTCACGGCCAGCTATCAAAAAGCTGTCAATGATTTCGATACCTTCTTGCAGCTAATTCCTAAAGCTTAACTAGCCTTAACTCACATCTGGCATCCAGAACAGGCAAGATGCCTGTTCCACAAAGAAAGAATCAGTTTTCTTGTGGGGCGTATCATTGTCAAGAACAGGCAAGATGCCTGTTCCACAAAGAAAGAATTAGTTTTCTTGTGGGGCGTATCATTGTCAAAAACAGGCAAGATGCCTGTTCCACAAAGAAAGAATTAGTTTTCTTGTGGGGCGGGCATCTTGCCCGTCCGAAAAAGGTTTATATGGACAAAACCTAGGAAGCAGTTAATCTAAAATCTAAAATCTAAAATCTAAAATTGAATGGTTCGTGTTGCAATTATTGGTTGCGGTATTGTTGGGGCTTCGATCGCCTTTGAACTAAGTCAATTTCCCGAACTGAAAGTTACTGTGTTCGACAAACAGCCGCCGGCACAAGGTTCGACTGGCGCTGCACTCGGTGTTTTGATGGGAGTTATCAGCCACAAAACTAAAGGCAGAAATTGGCAGTTGAGGGAAACCAGCCTTCAGCGCTACGAAACTTTGATTCCTGAATTGGAAGCAGTTACAGGGCGAAAAATTCCTTTTAACAAACAGGGAATTTTAATGCTTTGTTCGGAGGGAGAGGATTTAAGTAAGTGGGAAAAGTTGATAGCAACTCGCCAATCTCAAGGTTGGCAATTGGAACTTTGGGATCGGGAACGAGTGCGATGTCGCTGCCCTCATCTCTATTTAAATGATAAGATTATTGCTGCGATTTATTCGCCTCAAGACCGACAAGTCGATCCGACGGCGCTAACTTTGGCTTTGGTTGAGGCTGCTAAACTCAAAGGAGTTAATTTTGAGTTTGGAGTGGAAGTTCAAGGCATTACTGAGTTGGATTCTCAGGTGTCTGAGATTCAACTCGCATCTTCCATTGCTGTCAATAAGTCTTGTGGAACAGGCATCTTGCCTGTTGCTGAAAATTTCGATCGACTAATTGTGGCGGCTGGTTTGGGTTCTGCTGCTGTGACTGCATCGTTAAATCAGTTGGTTGACATTCGCCCGGTGTTGGGACAAGCGCTGCATTTGCTGACGCCCAATCCTGTAGGAAACCCAGATTTTAGCCCGGTAATTACTTGCGATGACGTTCACATTGTCCCTGTGGGAAATCAGGAATTTTGGGTGGGGGCGACGGTGGAGTTTTCCGAAAATGGCGGGGAAATTCAGGCGAATGCTGATATGTTGGCGCAAGTGATGGCGAGGGCGACATCCCTTTATCCGGGCTTAGCATTCGCCTCAATCATCAGGAAATGGTCAGGATTGCGCCCGCGGCCGGAAGGGCGGCCGGCCCCCATTATTGAGACGCTTCCCGGTAACGATCGCGTTCTCATCGCCAGCGGCCACTATCGCAACGGTGTTCTGCTGGCCCCTGCAACAGCGCGATCGATTCGAGAAATGATTTTGCAATAATTAACAAATGTTAATATAATCAAGATAGCAATTCATATCTTACATCTAAATATGTCCGACAAACCTTTAGGTAAACCCCGCTCTTTGTGGCGACTAATTTTGCTGTCGGCAGTCAGCTTGCTGCTATATTACGGATGGTACAAATGGATTATTCAAGAAGAATTGCGTCGCTATAACGGCAGCGGTTGGTCGGGAACTCTTTGCTTGCTTCCTTTTGTTTTAGGAGTAGCCGTCCCCCAAGCTTTGCGAATATTCGACCCTGACGTTCCCGGATGGTTTGGTTGGTTTTCCTTGCTGGGTATTGCTTGGATTTACATCGTGCAGTTCAAACTTTACAACACAGTTAACGAATTGTACCGCCAAGAAGGAATCAAAGAACCGCTAACAGTTTGGTGGATTTTTGTACCCGGTTTAAATTTAGTTGTCGGCTTGCGGCAAATTCACTTTTTAAGCCAGTTTTGGGCGAGAAAACAGGGAATAGAAGTTAAGGATAACTTAGCCGAAAGTATTCCTTTCCTCTCAGCTAACGCTTAATCTGTATTCAGGCTTATGGACTTGTTGCTGCAATTTCTCTGGGATTTGCAGCGATCGCATCTACATATTCTATTCTCAAAGAGTTACGTGGACTTTTAACATCTCCCAAGTTTCCCGTTCCATGTTCAAGATATTGCCCACTTCTTGCCAAAGTTCATAAACCTTTAAATTTATGGGAATTTCTTCTTCAATGAGAATATCGCACAAAGTCTCTAACGCCAGATTCCACTCGCCCGCCTGAATATTTGAAACCATAAATTCTATTTGAGTGTCTGACAGTTGTGGTTTCACGATGTTAATGACCGAAAGCATCTAGGGTACAAGCCCCCGCATTCATTCCTTCGCAGACTCAGGACCTGGGAAATAAAAAACCTGTATCCGATGAAACTTGCCGAACGTATTTATCCGTGGGGTCAAGTCTTCAATTCTAAGATCTAAAATCTAAAATCTAAAATCGATTGACTTCATGGAGTTTACTTTCTACAAGTTTATAGTCAAACATGATCCTATCTCCTTCTGGGAGCGATAGCGATCGGGCATTATGAGCCAAGCCACTTGAGAAAAGGAACCGGGTTTCTCACCTACTCAATACTTTGAATTAGTTTAATGTTATTTCTCAGCCATTCATTGACCAAAACTTGAACCTCAATCTTTTTATGCTCAGCAATTTTAGTCACAAATTCCTCGACATCTGGTTCGAGATAAATGGGATAATGAAACGTAGCATCAGGATGGTAAAACTTGCCTTGCTCTGATGAAGAAAAGTCATACTCTGATTTCATAATTTCCTCTCTTGATAAGCTTGGGTTTCAGTCAAATTAGCTTTGCGGGCTGAAATTATCCGAATTATACAGGAGGTGCGATCGGTTTGTTCAAAGGTATGGATGACAACCCTTAAAGTTCCTGTTTCATCTAAGCCTATGGTAATCCATCTATCTTCATCTTGACCACGAATTTCAAAGGTGGTACCCGCCACGTGATTTATCCGTGGAATCAATCCAAAATCTAAAATCGAAAATCCTCAAGCCCCCGCATTTATCCGTGGGGTCGCCTCTAAAATCTAAAATCTAAAATCTAAAATCGATTGACTGTGTTCTTCATCATATATTGTTAATTGAGAACGATCGCGGAAAACAGTTGATGCCAAACGAAAATTTAATTGATGCTTGCGAATATTTTGCTTTTCTTTGGCTGGATTCCAATCAAAGTTATAATCCAAGGCAATTTATTATGGTAAACGAAGCTAGAATTAAATTATAACATAAATTATGAGTTAATGACTTCATGGAGTTTACTGCCAACAAGTTTGTAGTCAAACATGAGTTTCTCTCCTTTTGAACTCGATCGCGATCGGGTCTTATGAGCCAAGCCACTTGAGAAACGTATAGCGGAATCTTGTCTGGCGACTTAAATCCTGGTAAGTGACTCCTGGAATCGCGCACATTTTAATCTTAACATTGCTGAACTTTGACTGCACTTCCGATTCCAGCTTGTCGAGAAGTCTTAGATACCCGACTTTGTGAATAAGTCGGATATCTGGGTATTGTTCACCAGAACCTATTAGGCAAATCGGCTAAAATGAGTTTGAGTTCCGGTTCATTAACCCGCTTAATTGCTTTAGGAATACTTACCCACTGCCGCTTTCTCTTGGTAGCTTCGGGCCAAATTTCCAGAACTGCTTGCACTTCCATTAAAAATACTCCTACCAGCCAAGTACAGCCGGACTTTTGATACTCGTAAGTTCCTAGCAAATCCGGGAACACTTTACCCAACAAACCTGCTTCTTCCCAAGCTTCCTTGGCGGCGGAATCTTGGGGAGTCATGTCAGGTTCAATTAATCCTTTGGGAATCACCCAGCGCTTGCTAGCCGAAGAAGTAATCAGCATTACTTCAATTTGTCCGTCTTGAATGCGATAGGGAATTACCCCCGATTGCTCTATCAATACAGCGGTTCTTATACTCATAATTTCTGCAATATTTCAGGGTGAAAAAGCTACTGCAACTTCATCAACAGTTGACAACTCAAAAATAAAAATTGCATCCACCTTCTAGATAATTCCCCTGTTGAGACAACAAAGTGGAGAATAAAGATATTTGGTTTTTCCCCTCTGTGGAAAATAGGAAATTCCCCTGCACTCCCACTGAACAATAATATTATTATAATAACTGCGCGAAATCCTCTACCGACAAGCAGATAAAAGCCGATCGCCAATATCTGCCTTTATCTGCGCCAGTATGGGGTTTTACACCTAATCTTTCTTCGCCTTAGCCTCCAAATTCTCCATCCGACTCCTCAAATCTTGATTCTCCTTTTTCACCTGGTCTAATTCCTCCCGCAACTGCTTTACCGCTGCATCAGAACCAGCATTTTTCTGCACTCTCTGCACAGCTTCATCAGCCATGCGGCGAACGCGACCATCGGGAGTTTGGTCAGCTAAAGAACGCAAAATGCGAATGGCTTTGCGAGTTTGCATTTGTCCTAATCCCGCTACTACAGAGACTTGAGTCAAGAAAAACGTCTCTTTAGATAATTCTGCCAATCGCTGCAAAATCCGTTCTAAATTGACCTTGGTTTGACCACTCGAAATTGTACCCAAAGCTCGAATTGCAGCCAAGCGCAAAGCTTGCGGAGTACCGGCGGCTGTGTATTTCAATATTAAATTCAGCGCATCTTCCGAAGTTTTCATCTGCGCCAAACCGGAGATCGCACCCGATCGCACTACCTCATTCCACCCCTGACGCTCTTTGAGCACCAATTTTAACTCTTTCAGTACCTGTTCGTCGGTCGGTTTTTCGTCGGGGTTAGCCGCTGCAATTGAGCCCATAGCACTCGCTGCGGCGGCTTCTACATAATAGCTGTCGTCGCCTTTTTCGACGATCGATCTCAGCGCTTTATAAGTTTCGTGAGTTTGGATTTTACCCAGCGCATTCACCACAGCGCGACGAACACGAGCATCTTTATCTTTTAAACCACTTACTAAACCTTCAAAAACTTGGTCGAGTTTAATTTCAACTAACTGACCGGCAACTTCTGCCCGTACTGCCCAGAACGGCTCTTTCTTGAGAACTTCTGACAGCGTTTTCACCGCTTCCAGCCCTCCCTTCTTCGCCACAGCTTGGGCAGCGTAAATCCGCGAAACCGGGTCTGGATCGAACTGCAACTGAGCTTTTAGTTCCGCAATTCCATACTCTAAAACAACAGTCTTTAAGTATTTATTGCCGACATCAAAACTGATAAATGCAGGCTTCTCTTCGAGAGGGAAATAGAAGCTTTGCTCGCGCTCATGCACTCGGACTGTGAAAGTTTTTAGGTTCGGGGTTGAACGTGCCCAACTGTCATCGTTTGCTTCTTTTTCTGGCTTGTAACCGAAGCCGATCGGAATTTTTAGGTCAAAGACATCTTTGCTGTTGCCGTTGCCATTTTTGCTATCTTTCACCTGAGTTTGAGTGACAGTAACTTTTGCTAATTTGCTGTCACCATCCCAGGAATAAGCAACCTTATAATCTGGATGACCGCCACGATAAACGTACTGGTCAAACAAAAACATGAGATTGCGACCGGTAGCCTTTTCTATCGCCCTGAGCAAATCGATCGTTTCTACAGTTTTGTGAGCGTTATCCCGCACAAAAGTGTGAATTGCTTTGTAAAATAATTCGTCGCCCAACTCGGCGCGAATCATGTGATAGACGCAAGCACCTTTTTCGTACAAATGGCGATCGTACAATTCAATGGCTTCGCGGTAAACGTGAGTAACCATCGGGCGGCGGTAGCGGGAACTGTCTTCTGCTAAATAACTGCGGGCTTCATTTAACATATAGTAAGCCGCGTCTTCTTTGCCATATTCTTTATCAGTCCACAGCACCTCGGAATAAGAAGCCATGCCTTCTTTCAGCCAAGCGTGAGACCAATGTTTAATTACTACTAAATCACCGAACCATTGGTGAGCCAATTCGTGGGCGACTAAGCTTTCAGTACCTCGATTGTCGAGGGCGGCGCGTTCGTCTAGCAAGCACCTATCTGTTAGCAAAGTTGTCGAAGTATTTTCCATACCGCCGAAGATGAAATCATCGACGCAGACTTGAGCGTATTTGGGAAAAGGGTAAGGATAGCCAAATGCTTCCGAGAAGAATTCAATCATTTGAGGCGTTTTGCCCATGCTGCGCTTAGCGTCTGCTTCGCGGCTTCTTTCCACGTAATAATTAACTGGTTTGCCGTTCCATTCGTCTTTAATTTCGGCGAAATCTCCGACTGCTAAGGTCATTAAGTACGTCGGGTGTACCTGGGTTTGCGACCAGTGATAAATTTTCTCGTCGCCGTCGTTTTTTGTGCTAATTAATTCACCGTTGGAGATGGCAAAAAGTTGCCTGGGAACTCGCACTCGAATTTCCGAAGTTGCCAACTGTCCGGGATAGTCGAAACAGGGAAACCAGAAGCGGGAATCTTCGTCTTCGCCTTGAGTCCAAACTTGTGTTGGTTTGTCTGGATAGTTTTTGTCCGGGCCGACGAAATAAAGGCCGCGTTGGGGTTTTTCGACCGAGTATTCGATCGCAATAGTAATTGGTTGGTAAGCTTCTGTTGGTTCGTGCAGTTGAATTTGCAGCACTTCGCCGTCGCTGTCGAAATTTTGCTCGGTTTCGCCAACTTTTACCGATTCAATGTTCAAGTTGACCGCATCTAAGGTTAATTTGTCAATGCCGCTGCGGACGGGATTGATGCGGATGCTGCAAGTGCCGCGAAAGCTTTGTTTGGGAATATTCAGCACTAAGTCGAGGAAAATGTGTTCTACTTGACCAGGGCGATCGGGATTGTAATGCGGCCTGGCACCGGGCATCTCGAAGGATTTGTGAGCGTTTTCAGAATCGAAGTAAGTATTTGACATTGTGATGGCAAAGTTGTGAGTCGAGCGGCGATCGCTGGCAGCGCCGATCCGGCTGAACTGCCAGCTTATTATAGAGTAGCGCGTCCTAGCTGCTGTTGTCGCTAACTTGTTAAAAACTGGGTCTATCGTTGAGGGGATGGAAAATATGATTTTTTCGTTACAATATCACCAAGGCTAATGTCTGCAATCATCAGCCTGCAATTGAAATTGAGAGGGAAATCTGCGTCAGTAACTCAACCCTAAAGGGATTGAGCTTGTAAGAGAAATTCTTGCAAGCTGTACTGACCAGCCTAAGTCTTAATTGACTACGTTTTTTGAGTCACGACACCCCGGAATGCGTAGCTAGTTCCTTGCTCTGTCATCTGCAATTAAACAGTTTTAAAGTCACTGAAACAGTGTTGCAGGTCGAAAAAGCTCTTAAAACATTGACCGACAAGCTAACATTACCCCGAAAGGGAGGCTCAATTGAGCGAACCATTATGCGTACAGGGTTGGGAAGTTTGAGATGGTAATTGTCAAGCGCGAAAGTGCATTACAAAAGTACACCAAATTGAACAACTCCAAGGCGGTAATGGGTAAAGAAAGATTCAATGCGGTTGAAACCGCTTGTGTGATCCACGCTCGCGTAGCCGAAGTGTCATTGTCCTCTCAGGGCTAAAGCCACTGAGTTTCGCACTTACTGAGATTTTTTATGACAGCTACACTATCAGTTCCCAATTCCATCGAGTCTTGGCTGGGCGACGAAGCCGAAGACTTGCTCACCCATGAAGCAAAAGTTTCTAAAGATTTTTTGCACCTGCCGGGCCCGGATTGGGTCGATCGCATTTTTGCTCAAACCGATCGATCTCCTCAAGTTTTGCGATCGCTTCAGCAACTCTATTCTAGCGGACGCTTGGCGAATACCGGCTATTTATCCATCCTGCCAGTAGACCAAGGAATCGAACACTCGGCGGCCGCTTCTTTTGCACCAAATCCCATTTATTTTGACAGCGAAAACATCATCAAACTAGCAATCTCTGCAGGCTGCAATGCTGTCGCGACAACGCTGGGAGTTTTGGGAAGCGTATCTCGCAAGTACGCGCACAAAATCCCTTTTATTGTCAAGCTCAATCACAACGAGTTGCTGACTTATCCCAATCAATACGACCAAATAATGTTTGCTTCTGTAGAACAAGCTTGGAATTTGGGAGCAACAGCAGTCGGAGCAACAATTTATTTTGGTTCCCCGGAATCGACGCGGCAAATCCAAGAAGTTAGTCAAGCTTTTGCACAGGCTCACGAATACGGAATGGCGACTATTCTGTGGTGCTACCTCCGCAACGATATCTTTAAACAAGACCAAGATTATCACATTGCGGCAGATTTAACCGGGCAAGCAAATCACTTGGGAGTGACAATTCAAGCTGATATTATCAAGCAAAAATTGCCCGAATGCAACAACGGCTATGCAGCAGTTGCTAAAGCTAGCGAGCACAGTTACGGCAAAACCGACAAGCGCGTTTATTCGGATCTAACAACGGATCACCCGATCGATCTAACTCGCTATCAATTGCTCAACTGTTATGCGGGAAGGATGGGTTTAATTAACTCCGGCGGTGCTTCCGGGAAAAGCGATTTTGCAGAAGCAATTCGCACGGCGGTAATCAACAAGCGCGCTGGGGGATGCGGCTTAATTTCCGGCCGCAAAACTTTTCAGCGTCCCTTTGAAGAAGGCGTAAAATTGTTCCACGCCATTCAAGATGTTTATTTGTCGCCCGAAATCTCGATCGCCTAAAAATTTACCGCACTCAATATCACCACCTAAACCTAGCGTGCACCTTACGCACAAATTCCCCTAAACGTAGGGTGCACACTGTGCACCTTACGTGATTAAAATTCCTTAATCTGGCGTTGCAACTTAGCTGTAATATTAATACTATAGCAATCCTAAATCATTTGTAAAAATATGTAGGGGTAGTGCTACCCCTACTCCCCGTGCCTACCCCCTATCTATCGGGGCAACCACGGGGGGATTGCCCCTACAATAATTAGGCGAATGATTTAGGGTTGCTATAGATGCCGAGCAAACGAGTACATACATCGATGATCGCACTTTAACATAACTGGGTGCTGATGGCGCACCTTACCCCACAATAAAATTGAACGATGAGTGGAACAGGCATCTTGCCTGTTCATTAAACTCGTGCAATCTCTCAGATTTAAGCAACATGGCGCGGTGAATCAACCATCGGCGCAGTACCAAACAAATGTCTGAGATAACTGCGACTGAGCTCGCGGTTCCAGCGCCGCAGACGCACCATCACTCGCGTGAATGTAAAAGTCAATTCCACCACCAAAGAAAGCTGTTTGAGACTAAGTGAAGTATTAAACACATCGTTACCGTGCGTGCGTTCAATCTGATGGTGTTTCAGCAAAGCAATCAGGTTTTTGGTAGAGCCTTTCAGTTGATTGAAATAACTCTGGAAGAAGGCCCAGCGACTGAAAGCCCAAAACTTAGCCAAATGATTTATCTCATCCTGTAAAGGCTGGGAAATTGCCTGTTGCAACGCTCCTGTTGAGTGTACCATCAACCATAAATAAATAGAAGTAGCTCCCCACTCGGTACTCAGGCGACTAATCACGTGTTTGTAGGTATCTTGCCAAGCGTCGCCTGTGGATTGACAACCATTAACAGAGTTGGGTTTAACTTGCAGTTTTTCGGCGGTAAGTTCCTGGTAAATTTTCCTAAATGTCGGGCAATGTTGGCGTTCTTCTTTTTCCCAGACACCTATCTCTAGAATGTTGCCGTTGTCATCAAAAATTCCTCCCATAAACCGCGCCATTTGCGGGTAAATATGCTGTAAGTAGCACCAACTTTCTCTACCGTAGCTGCGGATGGGAGCTTCAATTTCTGCCGCACTTGCCAAAATTTGTAAAAATATTTCTGGCTTGACACCAATAATTTGGTCGCGAGTGATTCGTTGCCAATCTATGGGTTCCCAAGGGCGGGGATGCGGGTTGGAAAATTGCTGGGGTAGATCGGAAAGTCGATCGCTCAAAACTTCCAATGACATATAATGGTCGATGAGGGAGTTAATCCTTGCCCGACTTTGCAAGTAGCGAGGGCTTTGATACTGATTTCCAGCCAAATCAATTGTATACACCTTACCAGTAGCTTTCATTGTTTCTGCCTGTTCGTAACTTTTACAGCTATTGTGCAAAAGGCATTTGGGAAGCGGCAATGAGTAAGCTGCAGGCTGCTCAATTACTACGAGTTGCTTGGAGTTAGCCGAACTCAGGTGAAGCGGCATGAAGTAGGGTGAACTACACAACACATGATAGCCGTAATCTGCGCCGAAGAGTAGCTTTCCTCCCATCAATTATCTGCGTGCATCAGCGTTAATCAGCCTACATCTGCGGTTAAAAACCCACATAATTTTGCCGCCACCAAGCGCGCACAAACTTAATCTCCTCAAACGTATAACGTTCTTCCAAAAAATCATAAATTGCTCTCAGTTTTTCATCCCCCATAACTTCAATAGCGTACACTATCGCCTGCTGGCGTTCCGGTTCCACTAACAAATTTATATCAACTTCCCTGCCCATTTCCATCAATTCTATCAGATGCCCCGAAATAGTATTAGGACTCATACCCCGCGCATTCGCTATTCCTTGAACTGTCAAGCCTTGTCGGTATAATTCCCAGGTTTGCATCTGCGAATAAGACGCAATGTTGGGAAGATTGGGAAGATTAGCAACATCAGAAGATGCAGTACCATTCGGCAATCCTTGTTCTTGGCAAAAATTGCGAATGGCCTCCAAGAAAACCTTACCGTACTTATCTCGCTTGTTGCTACCAACGCCGTAAACATCCTCGAATTCTCGGAGATTTTGCGGGCGTTTTTCTGCCATATCTCGCAAGCTTTTATCTGCAAAAACTACGTAAGGTGGCACAAATTGTTCGTCGGCAATTTGTTTGCGTAGCGTCCGCAGTATGGTAAATAAAGCTTCTACTTCTACTGCCAAAGAACGAACTTTCGCCTGTACTTCCCGCTGCGGTTCAATGGCGATTTCAACTGTGCGCTGACGTTTCATAATTTCCCAACTTTTTTCATTCAGTTTTAAAATGGGAAACCCGTCTGTTCTTTCCTCTAAAAAACCTTGATTTACCAGCGATCGACTCAACTTTTTCCATTCATCAGCACTTCTATCTTTGCCTATTCCGTAAGTAGAAAGTTGGTGGTGCTGGTATTGCAATACTTTTTGATTTTTTGAACCGCGCAGCACGTCTATAATATGATTCATGCCGAATTTTTCTTGGCATCTCGCGACGCAAGAAAGAAATTTCATTGCCTCAATCGTCCAATCTTCTACTGGTTTTTGGTTGCAACAGTTATCGCAAGTACCGCAGTTTCCGGGGAATGAATCGCCAAAATAACTTAACTGGATTGTGCGGCGGCACTCGGTGGATTCTGCATAGTTGATTACTCGCCGCAACTGTTGGCGGGCAATTCGTTGTTCTTGCGGGTCAGGTTTTTGCTCGATGATGTAGTCGATCATTTTGACATCGCCGTAGCCAAAAAATAAGCTGCAATGGGCGGGTTCGTTGTCTCGGCCTGCGCGGCCAGATTCTTGATAGTATCCTTCGAGATTCTTGGGTAAGTCGTAGTGAATTACAAACCGCACGTCTGGTTTGTTAATGCCCATACCGAAGGCTATTGTGGCTACCATTACTTGCACGTCGTCGCGAATGAAGCGGGTTTGATTTGTGGCGCGAGCGACATCGTTCATGCCAGCGTGGTATGGTAAGGCTTGGATGCCGCTTTGTTGCAATTTATAGGCAACTTCGTCAACTTTTTTGCGACTGAGGCAATAGATAATTCCCGAACCGCCTTTTTTTTGGATGATTTGCAAAACTTCGGCAAAACTGTGCTTGGTTTTGGGGCGAACTTCGTAGTATAAATTGGGGCGGTTGAAGCTGGCGACGTGGATGTAGGGATTTCGCAGAGTTAACTGCTGGATTATGTCTTGGCGGACGCGCTCGGTGGCGGTGGCGGTTAGTCCCATAATGGGAATGTCGGGATATCGATCGCGCACTCGCTGCATTTGCCTGTATTCTGGTCGAAAGTCGTGCCCCCATTCCGAAACGCAGTGGGCTTCGTCGATCGCAAATGCCGAAATTCCTAACTTATTTGCTACTATATCTAAAAACGGTAAAAATCTCTCACCCAGCAAGCGTTCGGGTGCAACGTAGAGCAATTTAATCTTACCTTCGAGAATTGCTGTTTCGCGCGATCGGGTTTCCTGAGAGCTCAAAGTGCTGTTGAGAAAAGTCGCCCCAATTCCATTATCCTGCAAAGCTTCCACCTGGTCTTGCATCAGAGCAATTAACGGCGACACAACCACAGTCAATCCCGGTTTCAACAGTGCCGGTAATTGAAAACACAAAGACTTGCCACCGCCCGTCGGCATGACAATCATCATATCCCGTTTTTGTAAAGCAGCTTCGACAATTTCCTGCTGCCCCGGACGGAAAGAGTCATAGCCAAAAAAATGTTTAAGAGCTTGTTCCAGGGACAGTGGCACAGAAGATATTGGCGGATGAGACGCTGACATTTGCAGTAGTTGGTTGTTGGCTTCTCAACTATTCTATGCCTTTTGAGCACAAATACAGTTACAATAATTGAGAATCTCAATTTAAGCAGAAAAACTGATGCCGAAAGCAATTTGGAATGGTGCCGTTTTGGCCGAGAGCGACAAGTGCGAAATTGTAGACAATAACTATTATTTCCCCGCCGATGCCATCAACCGTGAGTATTTCAAGGACAGCAGCACTCACACTACTTGCGGTTGGAAAGGTGTTGCTAGTTACTACAGTGTCGAAGTCGGCGGACAAGTGAATAAAGACGCTGCGTGGTACTATCCTACTCCGAAAGATGCTGCTAAAAATATTGCCGGATATATTGCTTTTTGGAAAGGAGTTAAGGTAGAAGCTTAGGTTTTTTCCGCAGGTTTGTTAGCTGGCGATTCCGACAGGCCGCCAGGGAATTAATTCCCTGGCTCATAGCTGAAGTCGTCTTAAGACGACTGTGGAAATTAGGGAGGAATAGGGAGCATCTCAATGAAAGCAGGCAAGCTAGAAATTGGAGTTTTGAGGCAGGAGGCAGGAGGCAGGAGGCAGGAGGGAAGAGGCAGGAGGGAAGAGGGAAGAGGAAGAAGGAAGGAGCCAGAAGAAGTGTTTTTACAAATATGAGATGCTCCCGAGGAATAACATAAGTTGCGATAAGTTCAAATAGAAATAATATCTAATATCTACTGATAGCGATTGCTCCTCTGATAATTGTCAATGCTTTAAAATATAGGACAGAGCTTAATTAAATTCAATACCATAACCGCTATATTTAACAGTCCTCTTTGAGAGGACTTTCGCTATGAGACGGGGGTTTTGAACCCCCGGCGGACTGTTGGAGAAGCGAAAGCATCCTCAAATTTTAATCTTTTTCCCAAACGGCGACAGCTTCCGCACCCAAACCACGACGAACAACAATCGGTTCGCTTTCTGTCAAATCGAGAATGGTAGAAACTTGATATCCCGGATCGGAACCGTCATCGACAATGACATCTACTAACTTTGAAAAACAGTCAAAAAGTTCAGCTTTGCCAAAACTTTCTCCTTTTCCTGCTGGCACGGGTGCTGCACCTTCATCATCCGTGGTAATGTTAGCGGATGTTGAAATAATTGGATTTCCCAAAGCTTCCAACAGTGTAAAACAAAGCCGCTGGTCGGGAACGCGAATTCCAGTGGTTTTCCGTTTTGGGTTCATTACCAACCGTGGCACTAACTTGGTAGCTGGCAGCAGAAATGTATAAGGCCCAGGTATTAACCGCTTGATAATTCTGTATGCTTCATCGCTGACGACAGCATAGTCGGTGATATTTGACAGAGAGGAACACAGGAACGTTAAAGGCTTATCATTGGATAGTTGCTTGATCTGCCTGACTCGTTCTACGGCAGACTTGGAGTTGAGATCGCAGCCGATCGCGTAAACTGTATCTGTCGGATAAAGCATCACTGCCCCATCTTTCAGAGCTTTTTGAATTTTCTCGATCCGGTCTCTTTGGGGTGCAACTGGATGCACTTCGTAAAAAGTTGCCATGTTAAGATATTGCAGGCTAAGTGGGCGATCGAAATATCGAGTGAAACCGATATCTTGCAGCATTGTCAAGAACAGGCAAGATGCCTGTTCCACAAAGAGTAAATTTTCTTGTGGGGAGTAGGGGTTGGGCATCCTGCCCGCCCGTCCAAGACTTATTGACAATGGTGCAAGGCGTAAGATGAAACAATCAATGCTAAAAATTAATTGTTAACAATGAATAAAATAGCTTATTTTGACTGTCCAACCGGCATTGCTGGCGATATGTGCATCGGAGCTCTCATCCACGCCGGCGTTCCTTTAGAATACCTAATCGAAAAACTCAATTTGCTCGGCATTTCGACAGAGTACCAGTTGCGGACGGAATTAGTCCACCGGAATACTCAACAAGCAACTAAATTTTATGTCGATTTAGCTGCGGATTTGTCGTTAAAACCAGAAAATCCCGCTACCGAACTCGATCCCTCGGAAACCGAATCCCCGACTTTCGACGCCCGCCACCACCATCATCACGGGGAAGAACATTCTCACAGTCACGGCGAAGCAGAGGCCGAAATTAGCCACAGTCATCACCGCAATTTGCCCGAAATTGAGCAAATCATCGTCTCTGCAAAATTGCCTCCGCGCGTGGAAGCTTGGAGTTTGGCCGTATTTGGCAAATTAGCAGAGGCAGAAGGTGTCGTACACGGTATCCCCGCAAGCGAGGTTCACTTTCACGAGGTGGGGGCGACGGATGCAATTATTGATATTGTCGGTACTTGTTTGGGTTTGGATTGGTTGGATATTCAGGAGTTTTACTTTTCGGCGATGCCGACTGGTGGCGGTACGGTGAAGGCGGCCCACGGCCGATTAGCGGTGCCGACGCCGGCGGTGATGCGGTTGTGGGAAACGCACCGAGTGCCGGTTTATAGCAATGGCATCGATCGCGAATTGTGCACTCCTACGGGAACTGCGATCGCCTGTACTCTCGCCTCTGCTTTCGGCCCGCCACCGTCGATGCAAATTCAGGCCATTGGTTTGGGTGCAGGTTCTCGAAACCTGGCAATTCCTAATATTTTGCGCCTCTGGATTGGGGAGAAGCAAGAGGGGGAGAGGGGGAGAGTGGGAGAGGGGGAGAGTGGGAGAGTGGGAGTGGGAGAGAGTGGAGGAAAGACGGGTAGTCATTCCCAATTCCCGATGCCCAATTCCCAATTCCCAATGCCCGATGCCCAATGCCCAATGCCCAATTCCATAGAAACTATTACGGTGTTGGAAACGCAAATTGATGATTTGAGTCCGCAGGCGATCGGCTATGTTTTTGATGCTTTGTTTACCGCCGGAGCTCTGGATGTTTTTACTGCCCCAATTGTGATGAAAAAGTCGCGGCTGGGGGTTTTGTTAACTGCGATTTGTCATCCAGAATTTCAGGATGCTTGCGAAGCTGTGATCTTTCGCGAGACTACTACTTTGGGAATTAGGATCTCGACTCAACAGAGAACTATTTTACACCGAGAAATCCAGACAGTTAAAACAGAATACGGCGAAGTCAAGATAAAAGTTGCGAAGTCTGGAGAAACGATTGTTAATGTACAGCCGGAATACGAAGATTGCGCGGAAATTGCCCGACTTAAAAATATTAGTTGGCGGGAAGTTCACCGCTTGGCGCTGCAAAGTTGGTACGATCGCACTTAATCCATTACAGGAACTTACATCTTGCAGCATTTTTAGGAACAGGCAAGATGCCTGTTCCACAAGAATTTAATTCAACCAATAAGAAATAACAAATAACTAAAGCCTAGGGTTTGGTAAAATTTGGTGTTGCCATTGCTCGAAAGCGGGGATTTTTGAGCGATCGTCTGTTGAAAACATCTTGCACCATTTTTATGAACAGGCAAGATGCCTGTTCCACAAGAATTTAATTCAACCGATAACAAATAACAAATCACTAAAGCCTGCGGCTTGGTAAAATTTGTTGTTGCAATTCCTCGAAAGCGGGCATTTTTGAGCGATCGTCTGTTGAAAACATCTTGCACCATTTTTATGAACAGGCAAGATGCCTGTTCCACAAGAATTTAATTCAACCGATAACAAATAACAAATCACTAAAGCCTGCGGCTTGGTAAAATTTGTTGTTGCAATTCCTCGAAAGCGGGCATTTTTGAGCGATCGTCTGTTGGAAACATCGCCCTTATTTGCTCCATAAGCTCGATCGCCAGCGGTACGCCAAGCTGCAATTGTTCCAACACATCCCGCTGAGCAAAAACGGTTTCCCGTATTTCTTCTAAAATTAGTTGTCCTCGATCCATTACAAACATCCAATCTGCCCACCGGTAGATGAAAGCGAGGTCGTGACTTGCTAAAAGAATAGTGGTTCCGGCGCTGTGAATTTGTTGGAGTAAACCGATCAGTTGTCGGGTGTAACGCGGGTCGAGATAGGCGGTAGGTTCATCTAACAGCAGCAGTTTGGGTTTGAGAACCATGATATCGGCGATGGAAACCCGCTTTTTCTGGCCCAAACTGAGATTGTGAATTGGTTCGCGGGCGAGTTCGCTTAGATCGCATTGCTCGATCGCCTGCTGCACCTGTTGAGAAATTACGGATTCTCTCAAGCCTAAATTGTACAACCCGTAGGAAATATCTTCTTCTACCGTCGAAGCTACTAATTGATGGTCGGGATTTTGAAAGACGAGTCCGATTTGTTGGCGCAGTTGCATCAAAGATTTGCGATCGGTCTTTTTTTGTAAGACTCTTGTGTCAGCACTTTCTCAATAGCTTCGCGTACTTTAGCAACGCTTGTGCCATTGCTTGAGTTCATAATAGTCATATAATAATCATAATTAATGTTTGTAACAAATCCCGCTTTTTTCTAGCAATTTTCGTTAAGGCTGAAGTATAGTAAAAGCTACCACTATTTATAGTAAAAAATATGGTAGAGCGAGTGTTAAAAGAACGTTATGCCATTCAGCAATGCCTGGGTAAAAATGGGGGACGACAAACTTTGCTGGCGCGCGACTTACAAACTCAGGAGTTAGTCGTCATCAAAATCCTTACTTTTAGTGCAGATTTCCAGTGGGACGATTTAAAACTATTTGAACGAGAAGCCACAACCTTACAGTCACTTTCCCATCCGGCAATTCCTCGTTACTTAGACCATTTTGAATTCCCGACACCAAAGACTAAAAGCCTTGCACTGGTACAAAGCTATATTGAAGCGAAATCTTTGGCAGAATGGGTTGAATCGGGACGCAATTTTAACGAAAAAGAAATAAAGCAAATCGCTAATAACTTGTTGGAAATTTTGATATATTTGCAACACCAAAACCCGCCAGTAATTCATCGAGATATTAAGCCGAGCAATATTCTTTTAGCAGATCGATCGCCCTTCAAACAAAAACACTCCGCCCTTAATAAAGGTGGTTGGTTGGGTGAAGTTTACTTAGTAGATTTTGGTTCAGTTCAAACCTTAGCAGCGAGAGAAGGTAGCACCGTTACTGTAGTGGGAACTTACGGATATATGCCGCCCGAACAATTTGGCGGGCGCGCGGTTCCGGCTTCCGATTTGTATGGTTTGGGTGCGACGTTAATTTACTTAGTAACGGGAGTCCATCCAGCCGATTTGCCGCAGGAAGATTTGCGTATTAATTTTGAGCCAAAAATCGCTATTAGTTCGGACTTTGTGGACTGGCTGCAGTGGATGACCGAACCAGATTTAAACAGCCGCTTAACCACGGCTCATCGGGCGTTACAAGCACTGGAAAAACCGAAACAGAGGGGGCGATCGCTTCTGCGAAACCCTAGGGCGAGTAATAATGTAAAACTGAATAAAGACAGAAAGAGTTTGGAAATTGTGATTTCTACTTTTTCTCCTCTCTTTTTAGTTAGTGTCTATTTAGTAATTCCGTTAATTGCATCGTACCACGTGCTTTTAGTAAGTATATCCTGGATTGTTATGGCGTTTACTAAGGGTTCTTTTATAGGTGCATCATTCGCAGCATTCGGAGTTACTTACTTTGGCAGTTTTTGTTTATTTTTACTTTTTCAACCCATAAAATTAGTATTTCTTAGACGTATCGCCACTCGACTACTAATCGATGAGGAACAAATTTATTTTACTTCCAACTTCTGGGGATTTTTGCGTTACAATATGCTGCCACCAAGCCCGAGGCTAGCTATCGGTACATTACGATTCATAAGAGATGAATATACATACTCCAGCCGGGGGCGCAATATTCAAATTTGGGCCGGAACGCGGGAATATCAACTTATTACCAGCCATCTCATTGATGACGAGATTGATTGGATAGCAGAAGAACTCAGCGAATGGTTAAATTTGCCTATTAGTGAATAAAGTAGAGATGGCAAATGAAATTAACAATAACTCTCCTCAAGAAGTTTGCAAAAAATGGCAAGTGAAGTTTTAAAAGAACGTTATGTAATCGAGCAACAGCTAAGTCAAACTGCGGGAAGGCGCACGTTTATGGCGCGCGACTTGCACACAGAAGAGTTAGTAGCGATTAAGTTACTGATTTTTGGAGAAGATGTTCGCTGGGATGACTTGAAACTCTTTGAAAGAGAAGCACAAACTTTACAACTGCTTTCTCATCCGGCAATTCCCCCCTATCTGGATTACTTTGAGGTGGATACACCAACGGGTAAAGGATTCGCCTTGGTACAAAGCTATATCCCAGCCAAATCCTTAGAAGAATGGTTAAAAAGCGGGCGAACTTTTAGCAAAGCAGAAGTCAAGCAACTAGCTAAAGCATTACTAGAAATTTTGGACTACCTCCACGGGCAACAGCCGCCAGTTATTCACCGAGATATCAAGCCGAGTAATATTTTACTGGCAAATAGATCGCGCAATAGTGTCGGTGATGTTTATTTAGTTGATTTTGGTTCCATACAGACGTTAGCAGCTAGAAAAAGCAGTACGATTACTGTTGTCGGTACTTACGGATATATGCCGCCCGAACAATTTGGCGGGCGGAATGTTCCAGCTTCCGATATTTACAGTTTGGGTGCAACATTAATTTATTTAGTAACGGGCAGGCATCCCGCCGAGTTATCTCAAGGTAATTTGCAAATTCAATTTGAGTCATTAGTTAATCTCAACCGAGATTTAATCGATTGGCTGAAGTGGATGACACAACCGAGTTTGAACCGCCGCCTTGCATCTGCAAAAGAGGCGCTGGAAGCGCTGGAAAATCCCCGCCCGAAAACAGATATCTCGGCGGCGAGACGAAAACTGATCGGCAGCAGGATTAAACTGAAGAAAGATGGGGAGAAGCTAGAGATTTTGATTCCCCCAAAAAAGTTGGGTTTTTGGAGAGGCTACTGGATAGGGACAGGAATTTTGGTTGAGTTGGGGCTAGTTTTATTAATTTTTCTGTTCATAAAAATCATGCTTGAAACCGGGTATATAGTCTTTATGTTAGTGGGTGCGCTGTTTTTACTCATCTTTTCAATTGTTTTGCTATGCTCACTTTTTATTACATTTTCGCAACACATTCAAACTTATTTCAAAACGACTACAATAAAACTCGATAGAGAACACATATCCGTGACTAAGCGATACCCGTGGTGTAAATTTCGTGCATATCCATTTGTGCATGAAGATATTAGTCCCAAAATTATGTATATCCGGAAATCCAGGGATTTTAGGTGGCAATATAAATCTTATAAAACTATAAATGTTTCTGATTTAACTGCCCCGGAAATAGAAGTGCTCGCCAATGAAATAAGTACAATCTCGCACGGAAAACTTGTTTTTATAGTCGGAGAGAATCAACTCCTAAACAGATAATAAGTATAGAAAATCACTACCGCCAAATAGTCTATAGCCCTTTCTTCGTGATTCTGGCGATCGAGCCGCATCCACTAATTTCCAAAAATCATCATGTTCTATTTTACCTATTGCCTATCGATCCACAGTAATAAGTAAGGTTCGTACTGCGAACTTGAGTCCGCAGCCGGAGAGAGGACTCACGTCCGCACTACAAAGGTTTTTATTAGAGTAAGCTGTTACGCATTTAAACCATTAACGCTCCCGGTAAGGTGCGTCAGCTAGAACACTGACTATACATGGGAAACGCTTATTTACGCTCCGCACCCTACTATCTGAGATGTTGCACCATTCTCAATAAATTTTTTATGAACAGGCAAGATGCCTGTTCCACAAAGAGTGAATTTTCTTGTGGAACAGGCATCTTGCCTGTTCTTGAGAATGGTGCAAGATGTGAGATTTAAACAAACTGGCCCGTTGGAGTCGATCGCACCCGACGAATTCCAATCACCGACGGCATCGGCGAACGCCTGCGATCGTTCTCAATATTGCTAGGCCACAAACTGCCGCGAGCAACACTACGAGTCTGATTGAAAACAGCACCGTTCAAATCCAACATTTCAATTTGCCGACTCAGTACAGTACCATCATCGATCGGGCAATCTTCCCCAGGATGCTGCACCGCAAGCAACAGCGTATCTCCCACAAAAGTCGGCCCAGTCATTTCGCACCGATTCGGGCCGTAAGCAAACGGAATTACTGTTCCTGCATTCGGCCCAGAAGTCGGAATATAAAACAGCCAATTGTTGCCGAAAACTCCAGTAAAATCTGACACATTTCCAGTCTTTTTATGGTCGATCGTCGTTGGCTTTCCACTCGCACCCACATCAAAACCGTTGTGCGTGCTCGTAGACATATCAGTCACGCCCCAAACGTTGCCTTGAGTGTCAAAAGCCAAATTATCTACACTCGCAAATCCCGCCCCAGCTACCGAACCCGCTTCTCCACCTTGAGCCAAACGCTGCCAGCGAAACGTCAAACCTGCACCATCGGGACTGTCTTCAATTATTTTGTAAAGTCCTCCCGACTGCTGAGTGCTGTTGACGGCGCTACCGTATTTAGCAACATTAAAAATGCGAGAATCTGGATAGCCGTCGCTTCCGGGTGCTGCGTCCGTATAAGCAATAAAAACTTCCTTAGTAGTAGGATTAACTTCCAAATCTTCCGGCCGCGCCGTCGGAGTGCCACCAATCAAATTAGCAGCTAAGAAAGCATCAACTAACACCGCACCTTGGCTGCTGTAGAAATTAGCCAGAGTTTTATTTTGGTAGCCCGGAATTGCTGTTGCTTCATTGGTTGTATCTACTACAAAAGAACCGCCGTCTTCGGTTTGACCAGCAATTCCGGCGCGTTTGGGCAAGCGAGTATTTGCATCTCTTTGAGCTTTGCCAAAACTTGCTAATTCCGCCTCGCCAACTTTAGAAGGACGCACCGGATTTGTCGGGGTATTTAATGTCAGTGGCAGCCATCTTCCAGTACCGTTGCGGTTATATTGGGCCACGTACAAAACCCCATCTTCAAACAATCGGCTGTTGTTTTTATCTGCGGGATTGGTGACAGTACCGTTGCTGACAAATTTCCAGGTGTGTCCGCCGCGTCGATCGTCCCCCATGTACCCTATTAACTTGCGGCCTGCTTCAGCGCGAATCCCGACGTTTTCGTGGCGGAAACGGCCCAACCATGTGTGCTTCCGGGGGCGGAAACTCGGATCTAGGGGATCGACTTCTACCATCCAGCCGTATTTTTCGCCGACTAAGCCGAATTCCTCACCGATAGTGCCCTTGGCGTAGCCCGTTTGGCCACCGTTGGGTTTGACGTTTTCCTGAACTCCGACGAAGAATAGTTCGCTACCTTGGAAGTTTTCTTCGGCGGAGAGGATTGTGCCCCAAGGGGTTGTGGCGCCGGAACAGTTGTAAGCTGTACCGATGATGCGGTTGCCGAGTCCGTCGGTGTTGACTTGCGCGAAGACTTGGGTAGCAGCAGGGCCCGTGCCGGTGAGGTACTCGTTATCCCCTTGTCTGGTTCCCCAGGAGGTGACATCTTTGTATTTGTCGGTACGCTGGCTGTTGATGCCGAGCCCGGAAAGTCCGTGGATACGGCGGTTGAGGGAGTCGCCGGCGATCGCCTGAAATCTACCGTTGGCTTGTTTGGTAATGCGGACGATCGAACCACCGAGATTGTACAGAAATTCGCCGAGGGTATCCCGATTCTTTACCGATAAGTCTATACCGAGGACAGCGCGATCGGTTGCTGGAAATGATGCCACATCTGACGGGGCTTCCGGCGCCACTTTCGACATCGGGAAGGATACATACTCGTGGTTAACCCAGAGATAACCGTCCTCATTGCTGCCGCGAAGGCCTACGAAGCCGGTGTAGTCGTTGTTGTAGCCGAAATAGTCTGCCGGATTGGGAAAAACTCGATCGCCCCAGCGGACAATCACGTAACGTTCGTATTCCGGCGGCACAACCACATCGTCAACAACGCTGTAACTCGTTAATCTAGTATCCTGCGAGGCAGCCATCACGGTTCCCTGTCCCCCCGGCGCCATCGCCATGAAGCTGGGCATTTCTCGATAAATCGGCAGCGGGTGGGGAAGTCTTACAGGAGTGAAAGATGTCGGAACTACAGCTTCAGCAGCGCTGGAATTGATGCTGAACAGTTTTTGAGTTAGCCCAGGAGCAAGCACAGTGGTAGCCGCACTGCTGCCGAAGAAAATTAGCAGTTGTCGGCGAGTTATTTTAGACATAAATTCCTTTTCAAACCAACATCTCTAATCTGATGATTCCGTATGAAACTCTATCACTTTTCAATTAAGGGAAGTTTACCTGAAGGTTAATTAAAAGTGGGAGATATTTAGGTTAACAACAAGTTAAATATTGTAATTGGCAATTGGTAATTGGGAATAGAGAGAGAGATTCAGGAAAAAATATCTATCCGCGTATCCGTGATTTCCGTGTCGTGCTGTTGGTTATTTGTTATTTGTTACCAATGCCCAATGCCCAATGCCCCATGCCCCATGCCCAATGCCCCATGCCCAATGCCCGATGCCCGATGCCCGATGCCCGATTTCAATCATCTCGAAAACCCGGATCATTTTCTCGGAATGTCGATCGACTAGGCGCAGGTACATTAATCACTTGCGAAAACCCAGAATTTGCGGGCGAAATATTGCCGTCTCTGAATCCCAGCAGCAATTGAGCATCGGCAAAATATCTAGTCCACTGTTCGATTCTCGCATCTTTTTGCCAGTCGTGGCGGGATACTCTCGATCGCAAAACAGGAACTCTTTGGCGGCTGCGATCGGCTGTAATGATGACTGTAACTTCTGTTAATGCCGGATTTTCTTGAAACTCGCGGGCGATCGACTCTTTCGCTAAATCTTCCGCCTGCTGCACTAAACTCGCAAAAGATTGACTGCCGTCCGAATCAAGGGTAAGGTAGCGCTCTTTGGTTTCAGCCAAACCTATTGATATACTTGCTGTTAAGCTGATAATTGCTAGAATGACGGCCGACAATAAGCGTAGGTACAAATTCATTATCTTGGAAACAAAATACTAACACTTGTCAATGATAGTTAATAAAATTTAACATACTGTTAAGCTTAAATTAAAATAATATTTTGTGTTATCAGAATGCGCCAAAAATGCAGGCTTTAGGGGGAAAGTTTCGTAAAAATACAACTTGTATGGGCGGGTTAAACCCGAAATCTGTTTAGGAATCAAAGAATATTGATAAACCCGCGCCGCCTTAATCTTCTCTCTTCCTGACATCCGTTACATCCGTTACATCCGTTACACAATCCGTTGCCGAACCTTCCTTCCTTATGAAATCAACAAAATGTGCGATCGCCCTTGGTAGCAACTTAGGCGACTCCCTCGCCACACTCTCTAGCGCGATCGTAACCCTCAACAACACCCCAGGAATAGCAGTAAAATCCCATTCAAGCTGGTATCAAACCGCCCCCGTTGGGCCGCCGCAACCCGATTACATCAACGCCTGCGCCATCCTAGAAGTGGCACTAGAACCCGAACAATTGCTAGCAGCTTTATTAGAAATTGAAATAAAATTTAATCGAATTCGCCGAGAAAAATGGGGGCCAAGAACCCTAGACCTAGATTTGCTGCTGTACGACAATTTAATCCTAGAAACTCCAACACTGACTCTACCTCATCCCCGGATGACCGAAAGAGCTTTTGTATTAGTACCTTTAGCAGAAATTGCCCCGGATTGGGTGCATCCGGTGACGAAAAGTGCGATCGTCCAACTCCTGCAAACCGCAGACTGTTCCGGAGTGCAAAAATTGCAACTGTAACAATTGAGCAAAATTCACGGATCGTACCAGTTTCCCAAAAAATGCAACCGTAGGTAAGCTCCAAACTGTAATAGTTATCAGTCATTCCCAATCTAAAATCTAAAATCTAAAATCTAAAATCCTATAAGATCGCCTATGATGTCTTAAATCGGTGCACCCTAACATTATTCGCTTGTCGCTTATGTCGATCGGTCAAGAACTACCCCAACTCCTCAAACAACGCCTATTTTACCAAGGGCGCAAATTCAACTTTGACGTAGCCACCCTCCGTCTTCCCAACGGTTCCGAAGGCGAGTGGGAATGTATTCGCCACCCAGGCGGAGCACTTGCAGTTCCCGTCACACCCGAAGGTAAACTCGTCTTGGTACGCCAATATCGCTTTGCCACAAAAGGGCGAATTTTAGAATTTCCCGCTGGTACGGTAGAAATCAATGAAAATCCCGCCGAAACTATCAAACGCGAAATCGAAGAAGAAACCGGATATCGCGCTGGAAAATGGCATAAATTAGGGCAATTTTTTCTCGCCCCCGGTTATTCCGACGAAATCATTTATGCTTTCTTAGCCCAAGATTTGGAAAAACTGGAAAAGCCGCCAGCACAAGACGATGACGAAGACATGGAGACAGTTTTATTCACCCCGGAAGAATTAGAAAAAGCTATCTTAGCTGGGGAACCCATTGATTCAAAATCAATTTCTAGCTTTTTCTTAGCCCGTCCATTTTTAACTTAAATAGGACTGACGGAAAAAACCCGGTTTCTGAAAAAAATCGTGCGTAACACCGATAAATCTTAACTTAGAAACCGGGTTTTTGAACCCGCGTGTGTCCAGGACTGTAAAATCTAAAATCTAAAATCTAAAATCTAAAATCGAATGTCCGATATATCCAATCTAATTTTATTTTGGCACCGCCGCGACTTGCGTATTTCTGACAACATCGGACTGGCAG
The DNA here is from genome assembly GCF_036700445.1 of Microcoleus sp. T3_B1. Lineage (NCBI taxonomy): Bacteria > Bacillati > Cyanobacteriota > Cyanophyceae > Oscillatoriales > Microcoleaceae > Microcoleus > Microcoleus sp. T3_B1. The sequence continues at coordinate 43,430 of NZ_JAUBOX010000008.1, read as the reverse complement.
CAGCGCGCCAGCAAAGCCCGAAAGTAGTCGGAATTTTTTGTCTCGATCGCAATATCATAAATCGGGATGACGTAGCGCCAGCTAGAGTCACCTACATGATCGGCTGCTTGCAAAAACTCTCCTCGCGTTACAGGGATGCAGGCAGCCAATTGCTGATAATTCAAGATGACCCGATTCTAGGAATACCGAGATTAGCAACAGCTATAAATGCTCAAGCAGTATTTTGGAACTGGGATGTAGAACCCTACGCAAAACAGCGCGATCAGTCCGTATCAAACGCCCTCCAACAAGCAGGAATTCAAGTTCACAATTTCTGGGATCAAGTCCTGCACGCCCCGGACGAAATTCGCAGCGGTACAGGGACTCCCTACACAGTTTATACACCATTTTGGAAAAAATGGAACAGTAAACCCAAAGCCCAACCAGTAGAGACACTGCCGATAACTTATCTGGAATTAATGACCGGATTAACCGCCGAAGAACAAGCAATCGCCAACCAAGCAGGTGCAATGGAAACAGTGCCAACAGCCTTGAGTTTGGGATTTATTTGGGAAAACCCATTAGTAATAGAACCCGGAGAAGATGCAGCGCAAAAAAAATTAGAAGAATTTTGCGATCGGGCAATTTACCAATATCAAGAACAGCGCAATTTCCCCGCCATTAACGGCACATCCCAACTCAGCGCAGCCCTCAAATTTGGTGCAATTGGCATCCGCACTGTTTGGCAAGCTACCCAGATAGTAATGGACACTTGCCGCAGCGAAGAAGCGTGCACAAGCATCCGCACTTGGCAACAGGAAATAGCGTGGCGGGAATTTTACCAACACGCCATGTATAACTTCCCAGAATTAGCAGACGGCCCCTACCGTCAAGCATTCAAAGACTTTCCTTGGGAGAACGATGAAAAGCTCTTTCAAGCTTGGTGTAAAGGCAAAACTGGCTATCCTATTATCGATGCAGCAATGCGGCAGTTAAATCAGACAGCTTGGATGCACAATCGCTGCCGCATGATAGTCGCCAGTTTTCTCACCAAAGATTTAATTATTAACTGGCAGTGGGGTGAAAAATACTTCATGCAAAAATTGATAGATGCCGACCTTTCTGCTAACAATGGCGGCTGGCAGTGGAGCGCATCAAGCGGCATGGACCCGAAACCTTTGCGAATATTCAATCCCGCCAGTCAAGCTCAGAAATTCGACCCGGAGGGGGAATATATTCGGCACTGGGTTCCCGAATTGCGCCGCGTTGATACTAAAGTTTTGCTAACAGGAAATCTTTCACCTTTAGAACGCCGACTTCTTCATTATCCCTCTCCGATCGTAGATCACAACGAGCAGCAGCGCAAGTTTAAGGAACTTTTCAAGCAGCAAAAAAACGCAGATTAGACAGCTCGACTTTGGGCGATAGTTACCAGTAAATTAAGTTGAGGGGGCGCTGTACACCCCTCAACTTAAAAGATTGTATCAGTTATAATAAACTTAAAGAAATCGGAGGTTGAAATGGTAACGCTGCAATTAAGGCAAATCAGTGTACCCCCAGGACATAGAGTGCTGTTCCATGATGTCAACTGGCAGGAATTTGAAGCAATTTTAGAAGAGTTGGGAGAACACCGTGGCTCTAGAATAGCTTACAGTCAAGGAACTTTGGAGATTAGGATGCCACTACCAGAACATGAGAAAGCTAAAATCATTATTGGCTATTTAGTGAAAATTCTGTTTGAGGAACTAGAAATCGACTTTGAACCATTTGGTTCGACGACTTTCAAGCGAAAAAGTATGTTACAAGGAATTGAGCCTGATGAATGTTTTTACATTCAGAATTATGCTCTAATGATTGGGAAAAAGCGGATCGACTTAACTGTCGATCCGCCGCCTGACTTAGCAATTGAAGTCGATTTAACTTCCAAAACTCAACTGGACGCTTACGAAGATCTGGGAGTACCTGAAATCTGGCGTTACGAAAATAACAAGCTGATGATTAATTTGCTTGAAGATGGGAAATATGTTGAATCTGCAATTAGTCCAACATTTCCCAATTTGCCAATTATTGAAGCTATTTCTCAATATTGCGAACAAAGCCAAACAGTGGGTACAAGCCAAACTCTCAGATTGTTTCGTAAGTGGGTTAGAGAACAAATCAGGCTTCGATCACTGAAGTCCTCACTACAAAGCTGACTGTTTCACAATGCCCAATTACCGATACAGACAAGTTATCATAAACTTAAATAAATCGGAGGTTGAAATGGTAACGCTGCAATTAAGGCAAATCAGTGTACCCCCAGGACATAGAGTGCTGTTCCATGATGTCAACTGGCAGGAATTTGAAGCAATTTTAGAAGAGTTGGGAGAACACCGTGGCTCTAGAATAGCTTACAGTCAAGGAACTTTGGAGATTAGGATGCCACTACCAGAACATGAATTCAATAAGGAAATCATTGGCGATATGGTAAAAATATTACTCGAAGAACTTGAAATTGATCGAGAATGTTTTGGTTCGACGACTTTTAAACGAAAAAGTATGTTACAAGGAATTGAACCTGACAACTGCTTTTACATTCAGAATCACGCTCTAATGATTGGCAAAAAGCGCATCGACTTAACTGTCGATCCGCCGCCTGACTTAGCAATTGAAGTCGATATAACTTCCAAAACTCAACTCGATGCTTACGAAGCTTTGGGAGTACCTGAAATCTGGCGCTATGAAAATAAAAAGCTTCAGATTAATGTGCTTCAAGATGGGAAATATGTTGAATCTGCAATTAGTCCAACATTTCCCAATTTGCCAATTATTGAAGCTATTTCCCAATATTGCGAACAAAGTCAAACGGCGGGTACAAGTCAAACTCTCAGATTGTTTCGTAAGTGGGTTAGAGAACAAATCAGGCTTTGAGGACTGAAGTCCTCACTACAAACTTGACCGCTGTGGCTGAGGAGGTGTGCAGCATTTGAGGTGGTTAATTAAATCAGAAATTGGGCTCTGTTCGGGGTGTGCCTCTACGCTGCTGCCCGAATTAATGAGATTTACTCTCAGGCATCCGGGTAAATAAAATCTCTTTCACAGTCGGTTCTAGGGGAAAGCTAAGGCTAGCAATATTGCCTTTGGTATCAGTTAAGAAAGATATAAGTTCTGGTCGATCGCACAACTCAGATTCAACAAAAATGTCATAGTGGTAATGTTCTAATTTATAAATAATTGAATTATGAGTTGCTGTCAAACGCTCGTCATTAATTTCAATTGATAAGATTCCGTATGCTGGATGCTCAAAATAACCTGTGTAATCTTCTAGAGGATGAGAAGGCTGGGTTCCTGTTTTACGAGAGTCAACGGCTATTTGCTCTTTGGCTTTTGCAGTAGATTCTTTGCTTTGAGCATATTTTTCCTTCATTCGTTGATTCCAAGGAGCTTCGTCTAGACCGAGCCAGCGATCGCATATATAATAAGTCACAGTATCTGGTACTGAGTTTAGAGCCATATTAGTCAGAACTACTATACCAATATTGTCTTGAGGCAGCAAAGTTGTCAGTGCAGAAAATCCATCAATATTACCGCCATGCTGAATTAAATTATGACCTCGGTAAGAGGTAATACCCCATCCCAAACCATAAAAATAATAAAAAAGTTCATTATATTCCAGCGGTTGACCGATCGCGATTTGTGGAGCGTGCATCTCGCTCAGATTACTTGGCGAGATAATTTGTTTCTCGCCATACTTACCCCGATCGAGATGGAGTAAAAGCCACTTAGCCATATCAGCAACGTTGGAATTTATCGAACCGGCTGGGCCGCTAACATCGACATTACAAAAGGGTAATCTCTCAACTTTGTCGGATTTTTCTTGATAAGGAAGTGCAAAATCATCAGCTTGTTGGGATGTCTCTACAGAGAAATTACTATCTCTCATTTCTAAAGGATTAAAAATTTCCTGTTGCACAAATTCTTCCCAGCTACTCTCTGCAATTTCACCAACCAAGTAGCCAGCGGTCATGTACATCAAACTTTGATACTGAAAAACAGTACGCAATTCGTGAGTGGGTTCGAGATATTGTAAGCGATCGAATATTTCTTTACGGGTGAAGGGACTTTTATACCACATAGCATCGTGACGGGGTAAGCCAGACCGATGAGTCACGAGGTCGCGGGGTGTCATACGTTCGGTTGCATAGAAGTCATAAAGTTTAAAAGTGGGCAGATAATTTCTGACAGGTCGATCCCAGTCTAATTTGCCGCGGTCTGCCAAAATACCCATCGCCATTGTGGTAAAAGGTTTCGTACAAGAACCGATCGCAAAGAGAGTTTGCGGTGTAACAATTAAATTTTGTTCTACATCTCGCTTTCCAAAGCCTTCACAAAAAATTATTTGGCTATCTTTAACGATTGCGATCGCCAGCCCGGGTATTTTCCACTCTTGCATCGCCTTGTTGATAAATTCACTCAGACCTTGCATGACTTTTCAGTATTGGTATAACTTTAGTTTCGCTTCTGAGAAATAGACAGAGAGTAAGGGTGTTGAGCTTGAGATCGATCGCCCACAAAAATAACATAAGTCCCCTTGTCCCCATAACCAGAAAATTCTACATTCCCCGCAGCAGCATTCGCCGGCAGCACACAGAAACGCCCCCTCGGCCCCTGAATCATCAAACTCGGAGCTCCAGCGGTTTGTACTGCAATCCGCCAGTAAGGCAAATCCTGCGTTACTTCGATGACGTGGTTGGGTGCTTGGGACACAAAACCGCAGTCGCCGCTATTGTTCGGGCCGCCGGAAACTCCAGAAACTCCCAGCGGTTCGGGAAATCCCGGAGCAATTTGTAGCGGTTGGCTCCGAAGGGCACCGGCATCCGCTAAAATCATTGCCAAGGCTAGGGTCACGATCGAGCTAAACCACAGTTTGCCGCGATCGCCCGGATAATTGATCTTCATGTTTCCTCACACAATGGCATTTGGTTCTAGTTCTTTGACGGTAGGGGATAATGGCGGTTCCAAACACCTTAATCTAAACTAACTTCCGAATTTTTTTATGAATCCTCAAAATAACTTCAATTGGCAGCAAGCGATCGGAGAACTAAAAGCTAAAGTAGAACGATCGCCACTCATCACACAAAATTCAGACCGGTATCAAGCCGTCGGAACCTTATACAATCAATTACTCGACAAGTTTCAAAGACTCCCTAAACCGGGGCAGGTGGCAGCCTTTGCCTTGGCAGCGATAATTGTCCTGACAGTCTTCAATAGCATCGTAAAGCTAATTTCCGCCCTGATGACTCTTGCCGTTCTCGGAGTGCTAATCTACATAGCGTTTGACACTCACCGACCGTCCTAAAGGCGAGGTGATTCTTGGCTCCACGACTGACCTTACTACTCACTATCCTTACGGCAATACTTAAACCTTTCAACCGTGGAATACCACCAATTGACGAGCTTAACTTAGTTAATCCCAGAGGGTCTATCTCCCCAAGCGTACTAGGATATGAACCTAGAGTTCAGGCGTGCCCCGCCTTACTTCAGTAGTCAACAAAGTATTTGGTTCTCTGGTATTGGGATATTATTTTTTTTATCCCTAGCTGTTTTAAGAGTTTTCGCCGCTCTTTGCCCCTAAATTTATGCCTGAAAGTGTGTCTCAACTGTTTCACGATGGCAATGGAGTTTCACCCTGACAACTTAATTATAACCTGGTTTGGGGTTGCTTTGCCAAGCGTAAATTCACGCTCATCCAATAGAAAGCCGTCAAGCCAAGGACGGGGTTTTAAACCCAAATTTCTGATAAATTGGCAATATCTCCTGATTCCTCCAACTAACGACTAACAATAGGAAATTATAAATATGGCTAACCCCACCGCGCCCAGCGGGCTCAATCAACCCGATCCGTCTTGGCAAACACAATCCAAGCAAATGCCACTGCTGGTTCGCAGGTGCGGCGCTTGGGCTGTGGAAATTTCGTTAATTGCGGCCAGCGCCCTCGTTCCCTTCAGTATCGGGGCATTGGTCAACAAGGAATCTCAAACCGTACCACTCAATTCCTCAGTAGCAGCAGCATCCGAAACCGTCGCCCGTACTTTGGGCATACCCGTGCGCGATCGCAGCCCCAGAGTCGCACCCCTAACTAATCTATTCTGGTCAGGGGCGCTGCTGGCACCGGCAGTTTTAGCGGGGTGGCAACTGTTTTTGCTCGCCAGAACCGGTCAAACTATCCCCAAACGCTGGTTCGGCGTCAAAGTTGTCACAGCGTCGGGTACTCCTCCGGGTTTTGGACAAGTGCTAATTCGCGAAAGTTTGGGGCGCTGGGGAGTGCCTCTGGGCGTCGCTTACGGCATTTGGCGCTTGACTGGTGCGTTTCCTGATTTGCTGATTTTAGGGGGGCTGAGCGGCTTGGCAGTGCTCGCAGACGGCGCTTTTGCATGGCGCTACAAACGGCAATCTGGACACGATCGCCTCGCCAATACTTTGGTCGTCAACGCTCGATCGAATCAACAGTCTGACAATCCTGTCAAGAGTCCAGATTGGACTGAGGAAGACGCGCAGATTGCGGCTTTGGTTGTGACTCCACAAAGCGGGCTGAAAACAAATGCCAGTTTGTGGAATTGGATGCGCCAACACCCAGGCACAACTTTAGTGATAGTTATCATCGGCAGCGCGGGATTGATTTTAACTTTGTTTGTCGGCACTCTCATCTACACTCAAAGTCAAGCAAATTTGCGGGATTCCCGGCAGCGGAACGACGAATTATTTGTGGCTTTAGTTAGCAAATTGTCTCCCACATCGGCTAGCGGGGCATCGGGCAGGCGATCGGCTATTTTGGCTTTGGGGGCCGTGGAAGACTCCCGCGCCGTACCCCTGCTAGCGGATTTGCTAGCTCAAGAAGACAACCGCGCCATGCTGGACGCGATCCAGCAAGCTTTAGTCAGTAGCGGGCCGAAAGCTTTGCCTGAGTTGCAGCGGTTGAATCAGGCCCTCAGCAACGATCTCGATTCCCTGCGGTTTGGCGGCAAGGCCCCGGAACGCGAGTTAGCGGCCGCCCGCCAGCGAACAGTACAAAGGGCGATCGGCAAAATTCTCACAGTGTATAGCAGCCAACTCAACGGCGTGGATCTGAGCCGCACGGATTTAGCTCAAAGTCCTGCCGGCCCGTCTCAGTTTACTTTAGTTTTAAACAAAGTTGACTTGTCGGGAATTAAGTTGAGAAATGCCAATTTAACCAATGCCAGCTTGCAGGGAGCTCGCTTTTACGGCACCGGCGAAGACAGGCGTCCGGCTACCTTTGACGATTGGATTTCTGACTTGAGCGGCGCTAATTTGGAAGGAGTAAATTTGACCGGGGCGTCTTTGAACAGTGCTGTAATGAACCGCACTACTTTTGTGCGCGCTGTCATGAACAAAGCTAATTTGTCAAACGGCAATTTAAATTCAGCTAATTTCAGCAGTGCTATTTTAATTGGAGCGAATTTGCAGGAAGCACTGTTAAAAAATGCAAGTTTTACCGGAGCAGATATAGGAAGCGCGAATTTGTCAGGAGCGGATTTGTCAGGTGCGCGTTTGGCAAAAGTGAAGGCTCAAGGCGCTCAGTTGTCCTTGACAAATTTGTCTAAATCGGAATGGCAAGGTGCTGATTTGTCTGGTGCTGATTTGAGCGGCGCCAACTTACAAAATGCCAATTTGACTTCGACTAAACTCGCTAACGTGAATTTAAAAGATGCTCGGTTGCAAGATGCGAATTTTCGGAATGCGGAGGTGAGTTCGGTTGATTTTAGGGGCGCGAATTTAGCGGGAGCGGATTTTAAAGGCGCTGTGTTTCTGGGGAAAACAGCTTCGGATCAATTTATTCAAAATCCGACTGGTAGTAAATCCGGTCGATTCCTAGGAGTTGATTTTGCGGAAGCTAAGAATTTAGATAAAAGTCAAATTGCTTACATTTGTTTGCAGGGGGGCATTCATCCGAACTGCCCGCAGAAGAAGTAAGGATTGGTTGTTAACGAGTAGGCTAATACAGTTGATTAAAGAACAGGTAAGGTAATTATGAGCGTTAAGCGAATCATTTATCTCATCCTAGCAATTCTGGGGCTTGTGCTGCCTTGGTACTATAACTTGCAGTTTTTTAGCAATGCTGGCTTGCTCGACTTTGTAAGCGAGAGTTCGGCTAATCTTGCTGCGAAATCGGTAAGTTTAGATTTGTTTATCGCAACTGTAGCAGGAAGCACTTGGATGTACGCTGAGTCAAAACGATGGGATATAAGTTTTGTAGGGCTGTACATACTTCTGGGTTTCCTGGTTTCGTTTTCCTGTGCTTTCCCGCTTTTCTTGTTTGTGCGAGAAACCAAGCTGGAAAAATCAAGCGAAGTCTCAAGTTGAAAAGTTGTTTAACAGATGAGTGCGGCGCAGCAAAATAATTCGGTGCAGGCGATCGAGCTATTATATAATTTCCGGTAAAATCACCGTTATAGGTTTGTAGTGACGACGGAAGTGCTCAGAATTTTATGAGGATTAAAGTCCTCACTACAAACCAACGTGATTGTTGTCCTTCCATGGGAAATAATATTAATACCAATTTCACTCATTTCTTGCTAAAAACTTTTGGCTTGAGTTTGTTCCACCTGCCCAACCTACTATTGCATTGTTTATTGAAATTGAGATTACGCAATAGCATCTGAACTGACAAGATTCTCAAATTGCGCCAATAGCATTCCATCACCATTATTTGCAACTCCAAAAATTTTAGGTAACTGGCCTGTTTGGGCGAGAACTTGTCTCACTTCTCGGTTAGATACATCGGCCATATTTTTGTTATTTAGAATGGCATTAACCGCAGCGATACCCACACCTTGACCAACAGCAGCGTTGAATTCAACAATTCTGCGGGCAGAACAGGCAAACCCTTCAAATCCAGAACACGGACTGACCACTGCCAGGTTAGGAACGTTTTTAATAACCTCTCCTGATTTTCATGTTTTCGAGCTAAATTTCAATGTTTGCCGTCAAACTCTCTGTTTTTCCCAAATCTAGCTCCATCTTTCCTGATTGTTTTGATAAATATTCACACATTCCTGGACGCAGCAACTGGGTTTTTTCCCAAAAATCCTCCGTTGAGGACGATCGATCTCTGTTGAAAAACCCGCTTTCTGAGCGTCTAGAGTCGGTCAGTCTGGTACTCTTGATTGCCATCAGGTGAGATTATCAGGATCTATCCCCAACTCCCGCAATCGCTGAGCTAGTCGATCGGAACGTTGGGCCAATCGATCGGCGCGCTGCGATTCCTGTTGGGCGCGCTGCGCTGATTCTTTCACCTGTTCTTCAGGAGTCAGATAACGTTTTCCATCGGCATCATACCAATACAACCACTCCCTTGTCACCCCAGAATAACTTCCCCTTTCACAACCAATCCCCAAACCAATTTCAGGCATCCAAACTGGATGTCCTGACTGTAACTCGTACTTCCCATTGACTAACTTGTGTACTTCCAAATGAGGTTTACGACGGCGGCGGGAAGAATAAATGACGTAATAAAGTACGCCTAAAGCTTGATAAGTCTCCAATTTTGTGCTGTATTCCTTGCGATAAGTTGGGGAAACAACTTCTAGCACAAAAGTAGGCATAACATTTTCATCCCACAGCACGTAACTGGGACGCAATTCTTCATCATAAAACCTTTCTACACCTAAACTCAAGAAAGCATCTGGGACAATGGGCGGTTCGTCAGGGTGATGATAAATACCCATATCTATGCCAAAAAACCAGTCCATCCGTTCTGCCCAAAGTATGAGCAATATTGCTTTTAACAACCCTGGTATTAATTCTTGCAGTTCGTTATCCACAGGCGTTTCATCTGAGTCTGGTAGTTCATCGGCTGAGGGCCAGTGCCTCGGAAATTTGTAATCTAACATGGCGGCTTTCCTCAAAACTCACTAACATTATACCTTTGATTTGTTTGGCAATAGTATTTATTGAACGAACCGCGAAGACGCGAAGGAAGAGAAGAGAAGATGATAGGTAATTTTGACTTAGTTAATCTGAAGTAATTTTTGTAAAATATTTGCTGAGATTTACGCGATCGACTAAACTATGTCTAACCAGTCGGTTCTAATGGGGAGCAGCCGTTAGAGGAAAGGGGGAAAGTTCGGTGCAAGTCCGGCGCTGTCCCGCAACTGTAATGAGAGTCATGTCGCTTTCTGAGTCAGGATGCCCGCCGATGTGTTAGTTTACCGAAAAATGGGGTCGAAAGCCCTGTCCTTCTAGGACGGCTTTAATTTAGGCAATGTGTAAACAATTGTTAAATATGCAGATTTTGCAAGTAAAAGTTTTTGTAAAAGTAATAGACTGTTGCCATGATAATACTAGAGTTCAAGTTGAAAGGCAAAGCAGAGCAATATCGGATCATTGACGAGATGATTCGGACGGCTCAATTTGTCAGAAACAAAACTCTTAGATACTGGACAGAGAATCAAGGGGTTAAGCTGGTTGACCTGTACAAACAGTGTGCCATTATGGCTAAGGAGTTTGAATGGGCAGGCAAACTTAACTCGACGGCACGTCAAGCTTCGGCGGAGCGTGCCATTTTTGCTATCCAGCGTTTCTTTGCTAATTGCAAAGCTAAAACACCAGGGAAAAAGGGCTACCCACAATACAAAAAACACACTCGTTCTGTCGAATACAAGCAATCGGGTTGGTCACTTTCGGCCGAGAAAAGATGCTTGACATTTAAGGACGGTTTTACTGCTGGAAAATTTAAGTTAATTGGTAGTCGAGATTTGCATTTCTACGCGCCCGACGAGATTAAACGAATTAGAGTTGTGCGTCGTGCCGACGGATATTTCGCCCAGTTTTGCATAAATGTTGAACGCAAAGAGGAACTTATTCCAACTGGCAAAGCCATTGGAATAGATGTAGGGCTAAACCATTTCTATACTGATAGCAATGGCGAAACGGTTCCTAATCCTCGGTATCTCCGTAAAAGCGAAAAAGCTTTGAAAAGATTGCAAAAACGAGTTACTCGAAAAAAGAAAGGTTCTAGCAATCGGAAAAAAGCGATTAATAAGTTAGGAAGAAAACACCTGAAGGTCAGCAGGCAGCGTAAAGACTTCGCCATAAAGACGGCGTTGTGCGCGATAAAATCTAGCGATTTTGTGGCTTACGAAAACCTTCAGGTGATGAACATGGTCAAAAATCACAAGCTTGCTAAATCAATTAGCGACGCGGCGTGGTCACAGTTTGCTCAATGGTTGGAATATTTTGGGAAAGTGTACGGTAAAACTATAATTTCTGTAGCACCTCAGTACACCTCACAAAATTGTTCAACTTGTGGCAATGCTGTTAAGAAAACCCTGTCAACGAGAACCCATATTTGTGGTTGTGGGACGGTGTTAGATCGCGACCATAACGCCGCAAAAAACATTTTGGCGAAAGGGTTGAAGGAAGCAGGAATTAGTTTCAATTTAAATACGGTGGGGCACACCGGAATTAACGCTGGGGGACAGAACGATCTCTACTCTTTGATGGCAGCATCAAGGAGCAAATCGACTGATTTATCCAAGAATCCTCGCGCCTGAAGGCGCCCGGAGTGTCAAATAGTCTCATCTGCGAGGTTCAGCGTGAAGACCAGAAATCGGAAATTGGTCAGCTTGGGATTGATGGCTGGCTTGAGTTGTTATATTGTCCTGGGTTCGGCAACGCCCGCCGCAGCTATGCACATTTCGGAAGGTTTTTTGCCGATGCAATGGGCTGCGTTTTGGTGGATTGTGGCGTTGCCTTTTTTTGCAGTAGGTTTGCGATCGATTACTCGCATTACAAAAGAACACCCGGAACTTAAACTATTGCTTGCTTTAGCGGGTGCGTTTACTTTTGTGCTTTCTGCTTTAAAAATTCCCTCGGTAACGGGCAGTTGTTCTCACCCGACGGGTACAGGTTTGGGCGCAATATTGTTCGGCCCTTCGGTGATGGCGGTACTGGGGGCTTTAGTTTTGTTGTTTCAAACGTTACTGTTAGCGCATGGTGGCTTGACAACGCTGGGAGCGAATATGTTTTCGATGGCGATTGTCGGGCCTTTCGCTGCCTATTTTATCTATCAATTGCTGTTGCGAACGGGTAGCCAGCGGGCGGCATTTTTTTGTGCGGCGGCTTTGGCAGATTTGCTGACTTATGTAACGACTTCGATTCAATTAGCATTAGCTTTTCCGGCAGCAAGTGGCGGTTTTATGGCTTCGTTTCTCAAGTTTGCTGGCATCTTTGCTATCACTCAAGTACCCCTAGCTATTAGTGAAGGATTGCTGACTCTATTGGTTTGGAATTGGCTGCATTCTTACGGGAAGCCGGAGTTGGAAACTTTGAAATTATTGAGACAGGAGTCATAAGCCGTGAGTCAAAAAACTACAAAAAATCACCAATCTACTTCGCGACAAAATTGGCTGTTGGCTGGCGCTGTGATTGTTCTGGCAGCGTTTCCTCTCGTTTTTGTGCGGGGTGAATATGGCGGTGCCGATGACCAAGCTAAGAAAGCAATTACTGAAATTCAACCGGGTTATAAACCTTGGTTCAATCACTTGTTTGAGCCGGCTAGCAGCGAAATTTCCAGTCTATTGTTTGCGTCTCAAGCGGCGATGGGGGCTGGCGTAGTTGGGTACGTCATTGGGTTGTATAAAGGCCGATCGCAATCTCGGCAGCAGTCTGATCATAAATCGTCGGAATGAACCATCAGATTGATAGTCTGGCTTATACCAATCGCTTGCGGGGGTTGCCGCCAATCCACAAGTTATCCTTTGCGATCGCCCTTTTAATTCTGTCTCTAGTTTCTGGGGCGATCGTCCAATTGTCGATCGGCCTGTGGTTGGCCGTCTGGATCGTCGTCTATGCGGGTATTCCGGGGAAACTGTATTTGCGGTTGTTGTCGCTACCGTTGATGTTTTTGCTGACAAGTTTGCCTGCTTTGGCGATGGGTGCGGTTGCGGGCGATCGTATCCAGGAAATTCAGTGGGATATTTGGCAAGGTTGGGGGATTAGCATCGGCACTTTTTATCTGTATGTGAGCCGCACGGGGATATACCAAGTGAGCTTGCTATTTGCCCGCGCCTTCGCATCGACAAGCTGTATGTACTTCATCCTCTTGACGGTGCCATTTACAGAAATCTTGCAGATTCTCAGACAATTACGCTGTCCAGAGTTAGTCACAGAACTGCTATTACTAATGTATCGGTTTATTTTTAGCTTATTGGCGATCGCCGATGAACTTTGGATAGCCCAAAACTCTCGCTGTGGCTACCGCACTTGGAAACTGGGAATGAACAGTTTAAGCATTTTAATCGGGCAATTGCTTCAGCGAACTTTGGAAAATTACCGTCAAGTTTCGTTGAGTTTAGCGTCGCGCGGCTTTAATGGAGAACTGCGCGTTTGGAATTCTTACCCTTACAAACCTTCACGAAGATATACATTGGAAGCCGTGTTTGGTTGCACGGTTTTAACTTTGTTAAGCGCGGTATTTCAAAGTTGAAAAGAAATTAGGAGACGGCAGTGCCCATAGGTGTCAACTTAAGCTGTCAGCCGGCCAAGTCCGTTAGTCATCCCGTGAGTCCGCCAGGGGTTGAAACCCCTGTCTAATAGCTAAAGTCCTCTGAAGAGGACTCAAGAACTCATCAGTCCTCTTCAGAGGACTTTAGCTTTGAGGCAGGGAATTCATTCCCTGCCGGACTACCGGACGGAAAATATGACTTTTATGAACATAATTAATGAATTTAATGAATTGACTCCACAAGATAAGTGTTGAATAATTGTAGTCAACACTTATCTTGTGGAAATCCTATGATAAATAAACGAATCCTCAAAAAAATATTTTTTTTGTTAATGGCTTCATTAAGCCTATTGTTAGTAACAGTAACTCATTCATCCGCCCAACAAGTACCGTTCTACTGGGAGAATATTAACGTTCTAATCGACGTTCAGACTAACGGAGATATGTTAGTTACAGAAACGCAAAAATATGTGTTTACCGCCGACTACAACACTGAACGATATCGCTATATTCCTTTAGATAAGGTCGATGAAATTAAAGATGTGACCGTTCACGAAAATAATCAAATAATTCCGAGTAGCACGGGGATTGAAAACAATGAACTTTGGATTCGTTGGCAACATCGATTAAAAGCGCCAGAATCACATACTTTTGTCATCAAATATCGCGTGGTAGGCGGATTGCAGCTAGATGGTGAGAATACTCTAGTTTATTGGAAAGCTATTGCAGCGGGTCGAAAAGCGCCGATTAATACTGGAAAAGTTACGGTGAAATTACCCAATGCTTTGTCAGGCAAAGTTCTCTCGTTTATAAATTTTGGTACAGCAGCAGTTCGTCGTCAAATAGATCCTAAAACTTTTGATTTTGTGGCAAGTCAGGCTATTCCACCGGAACAAGAATTAGAAGTGCAGATTGCATTTCCACAGGCGATTTTAAATGTACCTCAAGCTGGTTGGCAACAAAGTGGTAAGCAATCTCAATCTACTTCGGGACAAAGCTCTTTGACAAAACCCACGCTTCCTTCTCCAATGCTTTGGATATTTGGAATAATCATTACTATATTCATGATTAATGGCGGTGGCGGTGGCAGTGGCGGTAGTATCGGTGGTGGTAGTTGGGGTGGTGGTGGTGGTTGGGGTGGTGATGGCGGTGATGGCGGTGGTGGTGATGGCGGTGGTGGTGATGGCGGTGGTGGTGGTGATGGCGGTTAATATCAACGGCCCTGGACGCATCACAAGCAAAGAAACCCGGTTTTTACTGAATCTGTGGGCTGTAACGAAGTATTCTGGCAAAAAACCCGGTTTCCGATCGCCCGCGCGTCCAGAAATATTGTTGATAATTCTCCTATTCTCGTTAGTTTAGCGGGCCGGATTTGAATAAGGGCGATCGCACTTTTTTACAGATTGTACGATCGCTTTTAAATATTGGATGGAAATTTTAGTCACTCATTTTGAGATGAAACGATCGCACTTCATGCACAATCCTATTCCAAATATGACTTTTATGAATATAATTAATGACTTTAATGAATTGACTTCAAAAGAAACCTGTTGAATAATTGTAGTCAACACTTATCTTGTGGAAATCCTATGATAAATAAACGAGTCATAAAAAAAATACTTTTTTTGTTAATGGCTTCATTAAGCCTATTGTTGGTAACAGTGACTCATGCAGTCGCCCAACAACTACCGTTCTACTGGGATAACATCAACGTCACAATCGACGTTCAGACGAACGGAGATATGTTAGTTACAGAAAGCCAAAAATATGTGTTTACAGCCGACTACAACACTGAACGATATCGCTATATTCCTTTAGGTAAGGTCGATGAAATTAAAGATGTCATCGTTCAAGAAAATAATCAAATAATTCCGAGTAGCACGGGGATTGAAAACAATGAACTTTGGATTCGTTGGCAACATCAATTAAAAGCGCCCGAATCACATACTTTTGTCATCAAATATCGCGTGGTAGGCGGATTGCAACTAGATGGTGAGAATACTCTAGTTTATTGGAAAGCCATTGCAGCAGGTCGCAAAGCGCCGATTAATAGCGGAAAAGTTACGGTGAAATTACCAGAAGCTTTGTCAGGGAAAGTTGTATCGTTTACGAATTTTGGTACAGCCGCAGTTCCGCGTCAAGTAGATCCTAAAACATTTGAGTTTGTGGCAAGTCAGCCTATTCCACCCGAACAAGAATTAGAAGTGCAGATTGCATTTCCACAGGCGATTTTAAATGTACCTCAAGCTGGTTGGCAACAAACTGGAAACCAAGGAGGGGAAGGCTCTTTCATAAACAACATAATGGGTGTAATCGGTTTTTTGCTAGTTGGTTTGGTATTGTTTGTAGCCTTAGGGTTTTTTCCGTTGATGATTCTTCTCTTTGTGTGGATTTTCAGCGTCATTATTTACCAAGAAATCAAGAAAGCAATCAATAATCGACGCTGCCCTGAGTGTAAAACGCTTAATCTCAAACGGACTTATCAAGTTTTGATTCGTGCAACTACTCGCACTTCAGGAAAGCAGCGAGTTACCTGCAACTGTGGAAACTGCTCCTACCATAACGAGTACGAAGAAGTAATTCCAATCATTATCATTAGCAATGATGGTGGCGGTGGTGGCGGTGGCGGCGGTGGTGGCGGTGGTGGTGGCGGTGGTGGCGGTGGTGGTGGTGGCGGTGGCGGTGGTTAATATCAACGGGAGTTACGCATCACAATCAAAGAAACCGGGTTTTTACAGAATCTGCGGGTTGTAACCAAGTATTCTCGCAAAAAACCCGGTTTCTGAGCACCCGCGCGTCCAGAAATATTGTTGATAATTCTCGTATTCTCGTTAGTTTAGCGGGTCGGATTTGAATAAGGGCGATCGCACTTCCTGCAACAGCTATTACAAATATGACTTTTATGAACTTAATTAATGAATTATATGAATTGACGTGAACAGTAATTGAATGAATAATGACAGTATCAAAATAAAGAGAAAAAATCATGTATCAAGATACTAACAAAAAAAACAGCCCCCCGCCCATTGTTTTTATTGTTGCCCTCGGCTTAATTGGGTTGGGCGCATACAAGTTTATTCCCGGTTTATTGAAAGCGAAAACTGCAAATACACCTACATCTACATCTACACCGGCAACGATCGCATCGGGAGCGATCGCCAATCGCATCAGTTTAGGAAATCAGATATTGGTGACATCCCAAACAACACCTGACAAACAAGCAGGAGTTCAAGCTTTTTCTGAGGGAAATTACCAAGCGGCAGGCGAATCTTTTGAGAAATCGCTGCAACAAAATCGCAACGACCCGGAAACCCTTATCTATTTGAATAATGCCACAGCAAGCAATGGTTCTTCCTTGAAAATTGCTGTCAGCGTCCCCATTGGTAGCAACCCCAATGTTGCCCAAGAAATCCTCCGGGGTGTTGCCCAAGCTCAGGATGAAATCAATACTAGCGGTGGCATCAATGGCGCAAAACTGCAAGTAGAAATTGTCAACGATGACAATAGTCCAGAAGTGGTCAGAGAAGTTGCAAGGACATTGACAAAAGATTCGAGTATACTGGCAGTAATTGGACACAATGCTAGCAACGCATCTCTCGAAGCTGCTCCGATCTATCAGCAAGAAAAACTGGTAATGGTGACACCGACGAGCTTTGCCAATAATCTATCAGGATTTGGCAGCTACATCTTTCGCACAGTACCCAATATTAGCTTAATGGCTGCTCCATTAGCAGAATATGCAGTTAAAACAGCCGGCAAAACTAATATTGCCATTTGTTATGACTCCCAAGCACCGGATAACATATCATTTAAAGATGAATTTGTGGCAGATATTACTGCTGCTGGAGGCAAATTAGTTCCTACTGTTTGCGACTTTTCGTTACCCTCTTTTAATCCCGAAAGTGCGATCGCCGATGCTGTCAGCAAAGGTGCACAAGGATTGATGGTAGCGCCCCACATCGATCGCATTGACCGTGCGATTTCTCTGGCTCGCAGCAATCGAGGCAAATTGCCACTCTACGGCAGCACTACGCTCTACACCTTTCAAACTTTAAAAGACGGACAAAAAGACGTTGACGGGCTTGTTTTGCCCGTTCCCTGGCATCCTGAAACTAATCCCGGTAGCCGTTTCCCAGAAAATGCCCGCCAGCGTTGGGGAGGCATTGTGAATTGGCGAACAGCAACGAGTTTTGACGCGACTCAAGCTGTGATCGCTGGCTTGCGGCAAAGCAATACGCGGGAAGGATTGCAACAAGCACTCAGAAATGCGAGTTTTTCGACAGCAGGATCAAGCGAGGATGTGAAGTTTTTGCCCACGGGCGATCGGGCTGGTAAGCCGATTTTAGTGCAAGTTAAACAAGGAGGAAGCACTGGCTATAACTTTGTCCCGCTGCGGTAAGTTTGTTAAGTGCGATCGCGCGGGCGGGCTCTTCGGCCCAACCCCTACTCCCCACAAGAAAATTCAATCTTTGTGGAACAGGCATCTTGCCTGTTCTTGATGCCAAACTCACGCCCTACAAAAAAATTCCCTCTTTGTGGAACAGGCATCTTGCCTGTTTCTTAGCATGATTAAAATCTACTTTTCTGTTGAATTAGCCAAATTTTTAAGATAAAATGAAATGAGTAGATTAAAGGAGAGCGTTGTGTATGATCGCGCAAGTTGAAACCAAAACCTACACCGCTGAGGAATATCTAGAATTGGAAATCAATTCTCAGGATCGGCATGAATTTATCAATGGGGAGATTGTTCTGATGGCTGGCGGCACACCGGATCACAATGAAATTACCACTAATTTAGTTGTTGCGCTGAAACTGGCGTTAAAAGGGAAACCATATCGGACTTTTAGTTCGGATCAGCGGCTTTGGGTTCCGCAGCTTAATAATTATACTTACCCGGATGTGATGGTGGTAGCGCGCCCGATCGAGCTGCAATCTGGACGGACGGATACAATTACCAATCCGCTGCTAATTGCTGAGGTGCTGTCTAAAGGTACCAAAGCTTATGACCGCGATGAAAAGTTTGCTGCCTATCGCAGTATTCCTAGTTTTCAGGAATATTTATTGATCGATCAATATCGGCTACAGGTCGAGCAATATTCTAAAACTGATGCGAATAAGTGGATTTTTTCGGAATATAGCTGTATGGGCGATCGGCTGAGTTTAACATCTGTTGCTGTGGAAATTTCGCTGACCGATTTGTATGAAAATATTGAGTTTGGTGAATAGGCGGACGCTTTTTTGTCAAATCTCCCAAATAGTGGTAATATCCCCGTATATCGATCGGCTCTGATGGAGAACAGCCATCAGACGTAAGGGGGAAAGTTCGGTGCGAATCCGGCGCTGTCCCGCAACTGTAATGAGATCATTGCATCTCTGAGTCAGGATGCCCGCCGATTTGTTTACAATCATGTTTTTCATCTGCGAGGTATGGATGATGGTGAGTTTATTATTTTTTTTATTATGGGATTGGGTTTTTTTAACCGCAGATATCAGCAGATAAACACAGATGAACGCTGATATAATTCGCTCTGGGTTCGGAAGCGTATCTTATTTTAATGGAAAAGAAATGCGAATCGAAGATAGTGTTTGGCAGGGTAGTTTTGGCTACTGGCAAAACTTGTTTATTCACCAGAATATTTTGCAGATCGGACATACTGCTTGGAATGGCTTTTTGCATCAAGGACGAGGCTTGGTTGCGTGCAAAATCAATACTCCCATTAACGGTTCTGTGAATTGGAGCGTAGATACTATCAAGTACGATCTGCAATTTATTTCCGACTTGGAGGCAACCGTTTATTTGCAACAACTAGAAATAGAGGAGAACACTGTTTCAAATCTGCTCTCTATCATTGATAGCTACGAACCCAAGACAGCAATTATATTTTTGTCGATCGCCAACGGTCAGATTGATATCAATTTGTTGCAAAACTTGGCAATTTCTCCTGTTGAGTGCTATGAACAAGTATGCAAGCGCTGGGAAGAATTTCAACTCTGCCCGAAATCCTAAAACTTACTAAATTTTCCGAATGCCGCAGCCAAAATCAATCGAAATTTCCAAGGTAACTCGCTACCAAAATGCAGCGCTTAATTACTATTTGGGCCTGACAGATTCGCCCTACCTTCACTATGGCTATTGGGAAACTCTACCTGTGCCCGCTGACGAACTAACGATCGCACGATTGCGCCTCGCTCAGCAAGCTTATACTGTAAAACTGTTAGATGCGATCCCCAAAGGCACTCATACGATACTCGATGTGGGTTGCGGGATTGGCGGAAATGCGGCTTATTTGCTCGATCGAGGTTTTGCAGTCGAAGGGCTCGCACCCGATCCGTTCCAACAACAGCGCTTTCTTAAGTGTACGGGCGATCGGGCAATCTTCCACCTCACGAGGTTTGAAGACTTCAAAGCAACCCATTTCTACGATCTTATTCTCTTTAGCGAAAGTAGCCAGTATATGTCGGCTGTTGATATTGCTAACGGTGCCGCCAACATCCTCAATCCCGGCGGTTATGTTTTGCTGGCTGATATGCTGCGATCTGATGCTAATTATAAAGAGGGAATGTTCTCTAATTGTCATGTTGTTACGGAACTTCATGCAGCATTAAAGCAGGCTGGATTCACTTTAGTAAAAAGTGAGGATATTTCCGCCCATATTTTGCCAACAATCGATTTGTATGTCGATACTTTCCGCAGATATGGACTGAATACAATGCTCTATGTTGCAGATTTAATTGCGATCACAGTTCCGCCAGTCCACAAATTCCTGCGCTGGATATTTCGTCGCTGGTTCAAGAAGCTGGTGGTTGAAGGATTGGAGGCAGGCCAACTTTTTGAGCAACATCTCTGTTATGAAATGCAACTTTGGCAGCTACTAGAACCAGATAAACGCTGATACAAACTAACCCTCATAAGTTTGTAGTGAGGATGAAGAGTCCTTTCTTAATCAGGACTAAAGTCCTTACTACGAACCAATTTTATTATGGTAATCCACCGACTACGCTCTAAAAAATAATAAATAATATCAAATCCGGTAGCATCGGAATTAATGTTACCCACAGTCAGGACACGGCAGTGCCATGTCCCTACAATTAATCCCGGTAGGGAAACGGCACTCCCGTGTCCGACATATCATAAAAAGTGCAACCGGAATTGATATAACCAATAACAAATAACCAATAACCAATAACCAATGCCCAATGCCCAATGCCCAATGCCCAATGCCCAATGCCCAATTCTAGAATTCGATCGCACTTCCTACTCCTATCCCTGCGGTTCGCGAGTGGCAATTCAGGGTTTAAATCTCAAAGTCCCCGCTGGGAAACGCTGCGGGCTGATCGGTCAAAATGGCTGTGGCAAAACAACCTTTTTTCTGTTAGCAAATGGCTTATATCAACCGCAACAGGGAATCATTCGCTGGGAAGGTGAACCCTTTCGCTACGATCGCAAATCTTTGATGCAACTGCGCCAACAAATCGGACTTGTCTTTCAAAATCCCGAACATCAATTAGTAGCTTCGACGGTAGAAGAAGATATTTCCTATGGATTGTACAATTTAGGCTTGAGAGAATCCGAAATTGCTCAACAGGTACAGCAGGCGATCGAGCAATTCGATCTAAGCGAACTCGCCCGCGAACCAATTCACAATCTCAGTTTGGGCCAGAAAAAGCGGGTTTCCATCGCCGATATCATGATTCTCAAGCCCAAACTACTCCTGCTAGATGAACCTACCGCCTATCTCGATCCGCGTCACACCCGACAACTGATCGGTTTACTTCAACAAATTCACGGCGCCGGAACCACTATTCTTTTAGCAAGTCACGACCTCGATTTCATCTACCGCTGGGCTGATTGGGTGTTTGTAATGGATCGAGGAAAATTGATTTTAGAAGGAACACCGGAAAGCGTTTTTGCTCAGCGGGATGTCTTGGAACAATTGCAGCTTGGCGTACCGCTGGCGATCGAGCTGATGGAGCAAATAAGGGCGATGTTTCCCACAGACGATCGCTCAAAAATCCCCGCTTTCGAGCAATGGCAACAACAAATTTTACAAGCACGTCGGCTGCTTTAACGGAACTTAGACAATTGATAATTGGCGTTGCTGATTCACGGTATGAATTACCTTTGAATGGAAGTTACAAAACTCACCATACTTGCTTTATAGCAATTGCGAAATCTTGAATTCCTACCTGTCCCCAGCAACGCCGCCCGTGGGGGGAAGTTCAGATTACACATTACCAATCATCAAAAATTGATTTAGGAAAAAGGCGATCGCCCCACTGCCGATCGGTACAGTGAGATTGTCAATTCCCAGCTTGGAAACCGACTCCAAAGTAGCAGCAACTAAAGCTACAACAGCAGACACAGCCCAAGTTTGCCAAATATTGCCTTGAACCGCCAGCAAAATCAAACTGCTAACAGCAAAACTCACCAAATACATAGTTGCAGAACCTTCCCAACTCTTCTGAATTCCCCCAACTCGATAAATATGTTTGCCGTATTTCTGGCCGATGACAGCAGCCAATCCGTCGCCCCAAGTCATGACTAAAATGCCCAAAGCAGCGTACTCCTGATGTTGCAGCGGCCAAAACCAAGCTACAAGAACGCTGATACTAACAGCATAGAAAAAAGTCCCCAAACTCTTGCGGTTGATACTGTTAAGACTGGGCAAAATCGGAACTTGGTAAGAAATTAGGGCGATCGCACCTGCTAAAATTCCCGCCGAAATCCCCACCCAACCGGGTATTTCCAGCCACCACGCCAGCAAAATCACATTTCCACTACCCATGTGCACCACCTTCCGCGATACTTCAGGATCGACAGAAGTAAAGCGATTTAACCCTTCAGCTACCAGTAAAATCAAGCCCAGCCAGACTCCCACGAGGGAAATTTGCAGCCACACAGTCGGAATTTCAGAAAATATAGACACGATATTTAGGCAAAACTTAGATCGGGCACTGTTTACTACTTTAGTGGAAAGCGCGATCGATGTTAGAACCCCGCAGCCTTAAAGTGCTGCGGGGAGCTGGCTGTTATGTTTTTTGAGGTTGGTCTACTTAAAACCTGTGCTATGCTATAAGCAAGTCTAGGGAAAAAGCTATGACTATTTTAGTAGAAGAACTTTTGAATACCTTTGAGCGATTAACAGACTCAGAGCGGTTAGATTTGGTATTGGAAATTTTGAAACGGACTGTTTATTTAGACTTCCCGCCCCTATCTGATGACGATTTAGTTCTCAATGCTGAGGGACTTTTTCTAGAGCTAGATGAGGAAGAATCCGTATATGAATAGTCCAGAGCGTGGTGAAATCTGGTTAGTCGATCTAGGTTATACTGCGAAAGTTAGACCATGTTTGGTCGTGAGTATTCCTGCTCTAAATCAAGACCGGGCATTAGCGACTCTAGGAATGAGAATTAAATAACTTCCACAAGATTGTGGGATGGGCGTCCCGCCCGTCCAAAAAGGACGGGCGGGACGCCCATCCCACAATAACAATTAAAATTGTAAGTTATTTAATTCGCGATCCCTAGTGCCACATACAACAAGTCTAAGCGGTTCAAGATTTGAGGCGAAAGTCAAAAATAAGTTCCTCCGAGAAGGAGTATTTGACGTACAAAATATGATTACAATTCCTCATGCAAAGCTTCTACGCAAATTGGGAAGTCTGACATCCGAGAAAATGCTCGAAGTAGAACAGGTAATACTTTTGTGGTTGGGATTTAAAGAGGAAAATGCTGAGGGAGAGGAGGAGTAAACCGAACCATTGAAGTTTTGAAATTATCAGAGAAGCTGATTACTATGCAGTATGTCTTAATTATTCATGAAGTAGAAAAATATGAAGCTTGGAAAAAGGTATTTGATCGTGCTGAAAGCATCCGAAAAGAAGCGGGCGAGCGTTCGTATCAAGTCTTGAAGTATGAAAATGAACCCAACAAAATCGTTCATTTCTCCGCGTGGACATCAATCGCAGATGCTAGGGCGTTTTTTGAGTCGCCTAGACTGGTTAAAATTAGAGAAGAAGCGGGAGTTAAAGCTCCTGAGTTTATCTATCTAGACCAATTAGAGTCAGGAGTATTGTGAAAGTAATCAGACTTGGCGGTTGAAACGGCCGGTTATTCTGTGGAAATCCTACGCCTTTACAACTCCCGTTTCAACAACTCCCGCACGAACTCAAACGCCCTTGGACGCAACTCGACGGGCAGCAACGACAATCCCAAACCCGCCCACATTTTCGCCGCAGAAACCGACTTTCCAGCCCGCACCATCAGGCGCCCTTTTGCCGTTTCACCCACCTCAATCAGCCGCAAACCTAGCGCTAATTGAGTTTCTGCAATCCTTTGGAGCCTGACTTTCTCCAACTTCTCGGAATCAAATTCATAGCCGAGCAAATAGCGCAATTTATCGCTTAAATACGGAATTGCCCGATCGACTCCTTGCTGTCCTGCATGAACTCGATACTCCATCAACAGCTCCGGCAAGTAATAGCACTTTTTGCCAGCAATCGCAAGTCTCACAAACAAATCGTTATCTTCGCAATTTTGCAAATTCGGCCGCAGAAATCCAACTTCTTCCAGGGCGCGGCGCCGAAACAGAGTCGCCCCTATTTGCAAACTTTGTCTGAGAAAAACAGCAGATAGCAAATCTTCAATAATTCCAGCCGATAACTCGGTGCGGCCCCACCGCTGCGAATTCAGTTTCGTCTGGTTTTCATCAATATAATTGTTCATGTCGATCACCCAGTGATCGGTACTGACAAAATCAATGCTGGAGTCTTTATCTAAAATAGCAGATGTCCGCTCTAAAAATTGCGCGCTCAGGCGATCGTCATCGTCAAACTTGATAAAATATTCGCCCCTTGCCGCCGCAAAGCCCGATCGCATATTATTACTCTTGCCGATATTCTGCGGGTGGCGAATGTAGCGAATCCCGCGATCGACAAATTCCGACATCAATAGTGGAGTGCTGTCAGTAGAACCGTCATCACAGATAATTAATTCAAAATCTGTATAAGTTTGAGCTAAGACGCTGGCGATCGCACAAGCCAGCAGATGCACTCGATTGTAAGTAGGAATGCAAACACTAATTTTCGGCACTACGACTATTTTCAATTTTAGATTGTGGAAAAAATTCGCAATTGAGTCCAGGAAAATAAACCACCCATGCCCAATTCCCTGTTTGGCCAATTCCCAATGTATTTTAACTCAAACGAGCCGTACATTCGAGAATTAACTTTTGATTCACCAAAGCAAACGGTTGAATTTCCAAAGCGCGGCGAAAAGCTTGAATAGCATTTAGGTATTCTCCCAAGGCAGCGTAGCACAAACCCAGACCGTGCAACGCCCCAAAATGCACCGGGTTCAGTTTGAGGACGATTTCGCAGTCGTGGATCGACTTTTTATAATTTCCTTGGGTATAGTGAAGTACGGCGCGTCGGTTCCAAGCTTCCGCAAAATCCGGCGCTTCCGCAATCAGATTCGTCAGCAAATCCAAAGCGTGGTGAACATCGCCTGCATCTAACGAAACTTGCGATCGCCTGAGAATTTGCATTCCATAGTCACCTTTCTGGTTAAACCAAGTGTGCCAGAGTTCTGTAGTTGCCCGATCGCGCACGCTTTGGTCGGGCTTTTTCAAGTCTTCGAGCAGCGCCTTAAGAGATAATTCGTCCATAGGTGCGAAGATTGTTAAAAAGATTTTATCAATCAATTTTATCGCGCAAGCGGCAACTTTATTTATTCCACATCTTGCACCATTCTCGCTTAACAGGCTTTTCGGCCTGTTCCACAAGAAAATTCACTCTTTGTGGAACAGGCCGAAAAGCCTGTTCCTAAACAAGTAATTGAGAATGGTGCAACATCTCAGTTTATCCCACATCCCATGAAGATTTTGATGCTTTCCTCGACTTTTCCCTATCCGCCCAGCCGCGGAGGAACTCAGGTAAGGACGTTTAATTTATTACAATACTTGAGCCGGCGGCATGATGTAATTCTCGGCACTGTACGATCGCCCGATGTCACCGAGGCACAAATCGACGCATTGCGCCAGCAAGTTACAGAATTAGCAGTTTTTCCCAACCCGCGATTACCCCCCCAACCCCCCCTTATTAAGGGGGGGCTAAGACTCGATCCAGAACCCGATGGGGATTTTTTGCCTCCCCCCCTTAACCAGGCATGGCTGTTTCATTCTCACCAAAAACATGAATTTTGTAGGGGTAGTGCCTCCGTGCCTACCCCCGACCTAGACGATTCGATCGGCAGATCCGACCAAGAGGGCCGGCACGGGGGCACGGCCCCTACGGATAATGAAACAGCCCTGCTTAACCAGGGGGAGGGCTTCTTGCCTCCCCCCCTTAATAAGGGGGGGACTGAGGGGGGGTTCTCTGAAATAATAGGAAAATTCCACAGATTCGGTCGATTTTTGTTGTCCGGGACGCCTCCGAACGTACTCTCAAGCTACTCCCAAGCAATGCAGAATTGGGCAGACGAATTGGTAACAGCAGGCAAATGCGATGCTGTCACCTGCGAGCACAGCGTTAACGAGATTTACGTGCGTCCAGAATGGCGGCAAAAACTGCTGACAGTGGCAAACATTCACAGTTCCGTTTGGGGAACTTGCAGGGAAATGTTAGCAACCGGCACCTCGGAAAAACCCCTGCGCGATCGACTAAATTTACCCCTACTCGCCCGCTACGAAAAACGCTACTGTTCCAAATTCTCCCGGATTGTTGCGACAACATCCACAGACAGAGAGCAACTCCTAGAATTGCTGTCGCCTCGGGTACAAGTGCGAGGAAAACAAGATTTTTTTGTACCTCCCATTGATGTAATTCCTAACGGCGTGGATTTGACCGAATTTCCCTACCGATCGATCGATCCGGGAGGACACACCTTAATTTTTGCAGGCGCAATGAATAATTTGCCCAATATTGACGCGGCGCGGTTTCTCAGTTTGCAAATACTGCCGCCTTTGCAGCAGCGCTATCCCGATGCTACCCTCACCTTAGTAGGGGCTTCGCCAGTCCCGGAAGTGCTCGCATTGGGGAAACTTCCCGGAATTCAAGTAGTAGGCCGGGTGCAAAGGGTGGCAGAATATTTGCATCAAGCTGCTGTTTGTGTGGTGCCGATGCGGATTGGTTTTGGGATTAAAAATAAAACTTTGGAGGCGATGGCTGCGGGAACTCCCGTGGTTGCTAGCGATCGAGGTTTGGAGGGTTTAGCCGTCGATGGCGGCCCACAACCGAGAAGGGCCTTGCGGGCGAACAAAGTTCAGGAGTATGTTGAGACGATCGCCAGTTTGTTTGAAAATCAGCAACTAAGACAAGAGCTCTCTGTCAACGCTCGATCGCTCGTGGAAAGCCAATACACTTGGGATATCATAGGTCGGCAGTACGATCGGCTATTGCAATTTTAAACTCTAAATTCTAAAATCTAAATTCTAAAATGGCATGATGGAACACAAAATTAACCCCTCAAAAAATCGAGCCAAACCCCCAGAAACTCGCCAAGTTGCTCCTCCTCCGACAAGACGGCGGCGCCAAACCCGACGCCCCAAAAATCTTCAAGAGTCCCAGCTTCCAATACCTACTCCCCGAACTCGCGCCAGATATCCCTGGAAAAGACTGATAGCTAATTTGACAGCCCTCAGCATCTTGGGTGGCTGTACAGCTTTGATGGGAGGCGGCGCTTGGCTGAGTTATCAGCTAATTGTCGATCCCAATGGCAACAGGTTGATCTCTCAGTTTGTGCCGGAATGGTCGCGCCTGCCTACAGGTAGCAGAGATTCGATCCAAACTCTCGATCAAATCAAAGCCAGCGTCCGCAAATTGGGATTCGTAACCGGAGAACCCCTGCCGCTTCCCGTCGATCAATCCCGCGATAATTCTATTTCCGATTTGCTATTGCCGGTGATGGTAGAAAGAACTGTTAAGGCTTCTACTGTTTGCAAAAATCCTTGCCGTCAAATTGTCGAACTTCGGGTGTACAAGCGAGTGCAACTTCCCGATCGCAGTTCCGATAAAGAGCAGTATTTTCAGTTAGCAAGTTCTGTGAATGTAGAAGGCCCTGCGGAATCTTTTGTCATTGCTTCTTTAGCTGACTCTACATCTGACAATCAAGCCTCGAATCAGTCGTTACCCCTAACAGAACTGCGCCGCTTTGACGGAAAGCCCCCCGCATCAGGCATTTGGTTTAATGTTAGCGGTAAACTAATGCGGGGCGACAGGAAAATTCCCTACGGACAAGTCGTTCGCTACAACCCCAGCCAAAATCATTTAATGCCGCTGTTGGAGTGGGCGAGTGCGGCCGGACAACCGCCGAATTGGCAGCAAATTGTTAAGGGCGAAAACCCCCAGTTGGCGATCGACCAAACAGTTGGTTTAGAGCCACAATTTACCCTTTATCAAATTGGCCCGCGCAAATTTTTGCCGAACCCCGTTCAGTTAACGGCGATTTCTTTAGAAGAAATTGCTTTCAATGACGAGACTTACAAAAATGGGCTGCGACTCGCGAAAAGCGGGCTGTGGTCTCCAGCATTAAATGTTATGCGTGTGGCGAAGGGGAAAGCTGGCAAAAATTGGCCAGCAGTCGCGCAAGCTCAGCTAGAAACGATCGAATTTCACGCTAAAATTACTCGGGCTCAGGCGATCGCATCTTGGGCCAGTCCCGGTCAACAAGTTCTCGCAGAATTGATCGACGGCCGCTGGACTGAAGCTTTGCAAGTATTTGAAGCCGATCCGAGTAACAGTCACGAAATTGCCACCACCCTCAAAAATGACGGCGGGCGGATCTGGAACCGCATAGACGCCGCCTTGAGAGTGAATGCCGCTGACGCCGATGTCAAGGCTTGGGGCGCGCTGATTGTAGCTTCTCAAGACGGAACTCGCGAGGCGATGAATTGGCTCGACCAGCAATCAGATACTGACAGCGAAACCAGAAGTCGAATTCGGAATTTGGTCAACAAACTTGAGGAAGCAGTTTCTCAGGCTGAAAATCTAGAAGACCACAAAAGTCAAATTATGGGTTCTGCTACTTTAATTAACAGTGTCAATCCCGCTGAGTGGCTGGAACCAGAACCGAACAATGAGTTAAAATTGGCGGGAGAACAAGTTTGGTATCAGGTGCAGGTAGCGAGTTTTTACGACGGTAGCCGCTGGGTTAATTCGCCTTTTTCAGATGTAGAAGTGCGCTCTTTTCCTGCTACTCAAGTCAAGTGGCTGTGGGGGCGGCTGGGATTGCAGGCTGACCCCAAGATTAAGATTGAGGTAGCGATGGCTAACGGTCAACAAAGAGTTGCTGTGGGAACGGTGAAAGCAGTGCAGGTTCAAGATGGAAGTCTGCGCTTGCTGGCGGCGGTTGACAAGCGATCGTAATCTGGCAGAAAGCCTTCGGCATATAGAACAGTCCCGGAGGCACTCTTGATATCAAATCCGGCTGCGCCGGAATGAGATCAAATCCGCGCTTCATCGTCGGGCGTAAAGTCGAATGAAGCTGCCAACAAATATCAACGCAATTTTCAGTTTTTTGACTCACAGTCAACAGTTAACAGTCAACAGTCAACCATCATGAGGAGTGCAACCGGAATCGATATGACACAAAGAAACCGGGTTTTTTTACCATTTCTGCCGATTGCAACAGAAGTATTTTCGTAAAAAAACCCGGCTTCCTTCCATCTGTACGTCCAAAACTAGGAAAAAGGAAAATTCTTTCTTTTGCGCCTCCGGTAACTCCGAAAGCAGCGCAATCTCAAAACTCTTCCCCTCCCCACTTATCGCTCTCGGACAAGAATGCACACAAAAATTTTGTTAATCTAATTAACACCACTGGCGCACAAAAAACCCAGAGATGTCAAATCGCGCCCTTTTTAGAGAGTGCTGCAATCATCTGCCGTTTCACGGCCTTAGCCCAAAGCTCAAACTCCAAACTGTTGATATTCTGAATTTTCACTTCCTCAACAGAGTGAGTTGGGGCTTCTTTCTGTGCTGTAGTCTCCATTCTTTTTTCCTCGTCCAAGAATTGTTAGTAGTCGATCGCAAACGGTTAGGATCATACATCTATTTTATGAACTAACCGTTTGCGATTAATTACACTAAAGGCAGAGATTTTCCCCATAAGATGCAGTAAATACATTGAGATAATGCGATTTAGGAATTTAATGTAAAAAAATCGTACAAGCCTTGCTATATATAGGCTTTTCCTGACATTAAAATCTTACAATTTACATTGTATGGCACTATCAAACCAAGAGTTATGTTAGTAAACTTTTTTTTAAATGAATGTATTGACATATACAGCAGAAAACAATTTTATTGAATTCACATAGTGCCGTAAAGTCGATCGCCCGCATCTCCCAGTCCGGGTACAATATAGCCATGCTCGTCCAAACACTCGTCAACTGCCGCCGTATAAATCTGCACGTCAGGGTGTTGTTCGTGAAAGTGCCCCACTCCCTCCGGTGCCGCCAGCAAGCACAAAAATTTAATAGACTTCGGATTAACTTCTTTCAGCCTATCCACTGCCGCCACTGCTGAATTACCAGTAGCCAGCATCGGATCGACAATTAAAACATCTCGCTGTTCGATATCCTGGGGAACTTTGAAATAATATTCGATCGCCATCCGAGTTGTCGGATCGCGGTACAAACCAATATGTCCTACCCTCGCAGACGGAATCAGCTCTAAAATACTATCTAACAGTCCCTGACCCGCGCGCATAATCGAAATAATAACAATTTTCTTTTCTGCAGCCAGCACCGGTGCATTCATTTTGGCGATCGGCGTTTCTATTAGTTCGTATTTTAGCGGCAAATCTCGCGTCACTTCATAGGCGAGCAGCATTCCAATCTCTTTCAGCAATTGGCGAAATTTCGCCGTGCTCGTTTGAGTTTGCCGCATTAGAGTTAACTTGTGCTGTATCAAAGGATGGTCGATGACAGTAACTTTAGCACTCATTTTTTTGAATAATTAATTGGCTTTATTCTAACTTATCAGCCATCGAGGCATTCTTGACGCAAAAAAAAACCGGTTTCTGCCGCCCCTGCGTCCGGGACTACTTATATCAAACCCCTATTGAAAACACCAATATCCCGCGAATAAAATTCCCTCCGACAATTGCCTTTCATCCGCCCAGCGCGACACTAAGTATGCGAGGTTTGAAAATACACAAATATGTCATTCTCTCGTTTCCTCTTCTTCCCGCACTCTTCCTAATAACGCAGATCCGGGCCCAAAAGCCTCCCCACTGGTTTCGCTGTCTCGCGCTCCATCCAAGCCCAATAACACAGATCCGGAGTTTTGCACCGAAACCTTCCGGAACTTTTACCAACCGATATGAATCTTAAGAAGTATCAACATAAAACCTATTTTTTCGATTAATTCACTAATCGAAAAAACCTGAATAGGAACTGCCCATGAGGTTATAAGCTTGGCTTGACTGGCTTTTCATCTTGCAACATGAAGCCGGCAATATCCAAGTTTGAAAAACATTACCTAAATTCAGTTCCATTTTTTTAGGGTGCTCCTAACACACAACTGAACTTATTAAGGAGAACATCCATGAAGTTTGTAAAACTATTGCTAGCTACGGCATTAATGACAGCTTCTATCAGCCCCGCATTGGCTAATCCTGCCGTTCAAATTTTAGGTGCAAGCTACGGCGGTAGCGGTTGCCCCGATCGCTCTGCCAGCGTCAGCGTCAGCCCCGACGGTCAAGAACTCACCATCCTATTTGATAAATTTGCAGCCCAAGGAAATGTCTCAACAGAAAGCCGGAAAAGCTGCAATCTGAGCATTCCCATCAAAGTACCCCAAGGCTACCAAATTTCTATCTACGATGCTGATTATCGCGGCTACGTGGCTCCTAGAACCACAGGCAACCTGCGAGCAGAATACTTTTTCGCTGGAGCGCGCGGCCCAGTTTTTAATCGGAATCTCAGCGGCGAAACTAACTACAATGTTCGAGATAAGTTAGGTACTTTAGCTAATGTTTGGTCTCGCTGCGGCGACAGTGTAAATATGCGAGTAAATGCTGCGATGACAGCCCGCGGTGCCGGCATGGCCACCGTTGACTCCTTCGATTTGGCTCATCGCGGTTTAGTTTATCACGTCAAATATCGCACTTGCCGCTAAGCAGCTTGTTAGGAGTGTAGTGTGAGGTATTGTTTTCAGGTTTGAATTGGGAATTTTAAGTTGGAAGAGGGGATAATTTTCCCTCTTCCTTCTTGCTTCTTCCCTCTTGCTTCTTCCCTCTTCTCTCTTCCTTCTTCCCTCTAAAACACAGTCCCGTCACTTTCAATCTGAATTGGCGGCACTCCACCAGCCCTCAATTCGGCGGCAATCTTCCGCCCCGCCGCCCAAGTTCCTCCTTGCAAAATCTTCACCAGCGGCAATTGTTCCGCACTCAAATGCAGCTTTTCTCGAATAGCTGCGGCAATTTTATCTAAAAGATTCACAGTGAGCGATCGCCATTCTACTATAACTTCCGAATCCGGCAAGTAACTCTGCTCAAAAATAGCCGAATCTTTTGCCCGCAGCAGCCCAATATCCAAACACAAACCGCCGTTGCGGTACTCCGGCAATCCCGTTAACTCATCCAATCCGGCGACTTCTAAACCAAGTTCTTGCAGCGGTTCCAACAGCGAATAAGTCAACCACTGCGAGAGTTTGTGAAACGGCACGAATTCA
The DNA here is from genome assembly GCF_036700445.1 of Microcoleus sp. T3_B1. Lineage (NCBI taxonomy): Bacteria > Bacillati > Cyanobacteriota > Cyanophyceae > Oscillatoriales > Microcoleaceae > Microcoleus > Microcoleus sp. T3_B1. Next base: position 11,276 of record NZ_JAUBOX010000008.1, on the reverse strand, counting down.
TCTCCCAAATTTTCTCCTTGTAATGCCCGATGCCGCCAAACATCCCCTAAATTAACGCCACCAATTGCATATCTTCCCGGCCAAATTTCCCCAAAACCTGTCAAAACAGCGCTCAACACATCACCAGCCTTCACAGTTTTGGTTTCAGAAACCCGACTGTCGAGCAAGTATTTTGCCAAATTGCCGGGACGCGGGTTTTCGCTACCAAATAATAATGGATGCTGGCAAATCGCATTTCCCAAACGCTGCAATAATTCTAATCTGCCTGTTAAACCAACTAGCGGATTCTCTCGACTTACCTGAAATCCAGCAGCTAAGGTTTCTAGTTTTAATTGAGAAAGTCCCTGAGAATCAGCTTGCCAAGGAAAATCGGGATTGCTGGAAAAAACACCTTGACAAAACATCCGCAAGCTGGCTATTGCTAACCCTTCAGAACGGCGGTAAACCTGCCCGGTTTCTGGTTCACAATACTGCCAATCTGCACCAGCACCGGCATCAAGCAAAACGCTGATAATTGCTAAATCAAATTTGATCTTAGCTTGCTCTATGAGTGCAAATTCTCCTAAAGCTGCATTCAATTCGGCGAGTCGCGACAAGTTGCCAGCTTCAAAATGTCGCCAGCGACTGTGAAAGGGAATGTTAAAATCGGGATATTGTTGGCGCGTTGTGTCAATTACATAATTTGCTGCTTTGTCGAGTTGGGATAAATCGACGCGGAAGTAGCGAAGTTTGTCCTGGCGGGCTAAATCAAAAAGCCGATCGCACTTTTGGCGAATAGCAGCCGGCGTTCTCAGATATTCTACAGTCTCAAGTTCAATATTGCCCAAGTTCATACTACCAAACATCGGTAAACATCGTTTTCTTGAAAAAAGTCAAACTGACTGTAATCTAAAAGATTATCTAAAATCGCATTTTTATCGATTTTGATCAGCTTATATTCCCACTTCGACCCGCTGACTTCGCGTTTTATGTGATCGGAAACTATCACCGAGTTTTTTTCTTTTCCCGGAGATACTATTTTACTTAAATCTTCCAGCCTGTCCGCGATGTGAATATCTTTTCCGTAAGTGCAAGACCTAAATATATATAAATTTCCCTTAGCAACTCCCACCGACAAGCCACAAGGTATTTGATTGGCGTTAATAAAAAGTTTCCAATTCTCGCACAGACTTTCCATTGCCGCTAAGGCTGAGTGAGCTTCCGGGAAAGTCAACAAATGCGAATCCCCAACAATACTCCGAATTGTGCCACCGTATTCTTCGCAAATTGTTTTTTCAAAAGTATCAAAGTTGGTGAGCAAATATTCCACATCTTTGATTGAATTAGATTCTTGATAAGCTATAAACCCTCTCAAATCAGCTTTAATTATTGCTTGATTCTTGATGATTCGCGTTTTGTAACTTTGGTCAACTTTGTAGACTTTTTCAGGTTCGCTCATCCCTTTCAAAGAAAACTCGTTGACAAAAGATGTTTGCACTTCTGCTTTGTTGAGGGCCAGCCATGCTGCTTGGGACAAATATATTTCATCCGGCGGAGTTACTGATTCTATGCGCGCTGTTAAATTCACCGTATCGCCAAAGATATCTTTATCTTGATGCAAGACATCTCCTAATGTAATCGACACGCGAATAGCCAATCGTTCGTCGTTCGCCTTGCTAGATTGTTGCGATCTCAATTCTTGCTGCATTTCTATCGCAGCCACAGCCGCGGCTGTGACGCTGGGAAAAATTATCCAAAATGAATCACCTTCCCCTTTAATCACGCTGCCTTCATTTCGGGTGCTAATATCTGAAACAAAAGTTTTATGTTCGTTTAACAAACTACTTAAGTCCGACTGAGATAATTTTTTGACTCTGGCGGTATATCCACAAATATCTGTTTTTACGATCACACTAGAACGCAAATTAGCCATAACCTACCCTGACTGATCCAAAACCAGCAATAAATTTTATCTAGCAAAGACGCGATTGTTCGCGTCCCATCGGTCGCGTCTTTGCCCTCTCAATCTCCTAAATCGCGTCCGATCGCTCCTGCAAGAATTGTAGCATCTGGTACAGGGTCGGGCGTGTAGTAGCCGGCGGCTTTTTTGGCGACGATTTCGACTTGTGCGTCTGCGGGAATCCAATCTTCAGGAATGGGGATGCGATCGACCACCTGAATGCCAGAATTGATAATCGCATTGTATTTCATATCGCTCATAGAAACTAAACTGTCAATGCGAGAGATCCCCAACCAGTGCAGCACGTCTGGCATTAGTTCTTGGAACCGCATATCTTGAACTCCCGCCACGCATTCAGTGCGCGTAAAATAGGCATCAGCGCGATCGCCCCCTTCCTGCCGTTTTCTGGCATTGTACACCAAAAACTTAGTCACTTCCCCCAAAGCTCTCCCTTCCTTGCGGAAGTAAACTATTACGCCAGAACCGCCTGATTGGGCCGTTTGGATGCAAATTTCAATCCCGTGTACCAAATAAGGGCGACAAGTGCAGATATCGGAACTGAAGACATCTGAACCGTTGCATTCATCGTGTACCCGTACCGCCAACTGCTTATCCGGGTCAGAAATATTCGCGACATCGCCAATAATATAAACCGTAGTTCCGCCAATTGGTGGCAAGAAAACCTGTAAGTCCGGCCGCGTCACTAAATCCGAGAACATTCCGCCTGTTTGCTCGAACAGGACACGGCGGAGAACGCTTTCTTGGGCCCCAATTCGCCTAGCAATTCCCGGCAAATACCACACCGGATCGATCGCAATTTTAGTTACTGCTAAATTGCCACCTGCTTTGACTATTTTGCCATCAATCTGCACTCGCCCCTTAGCGATGGCATCTTGCAATTCTGGCATATTAATGTGAGCTTTAGTGACAGCAATTGTCGGTCGAATATCATATCCCTGCTGGAGAAATGAAGTATAAATTTCGCTGACCAAACCCCCAAAGGGATCGAGAGAAACAATCAAATTGCGATCGCCCCAACTAGGGTGCGGCCCGATGTGTGCGGCCGGAGAGGTGTTGGTAAAATCGGGGCGGTGATCTGCTTGGAGTGCGCCGGAAGCCACTGCTAGCGCTCGATAAACAGAGTAGGAACCCGAATGAGTGCCGATCGCATTCCGGTGAGACGATTTGGTAAGGCTGCCAATCACAGGCCCCCGTTTCAGCGGATCGATTTCTCCCCAGTAAATGGGATGAGGTTTTGTGCCGGCTCTGTCGGGATGGGATGTTAAAACTATATGCTTGGGTTTTGACACAGTTGTTTTTGGCTCTTGCTATGGATGCTGCTGTTAGTTGAAAGTGAAATTGCAATCTGAAGCAGTGATTTATGATAGCAACAGGATTCAGGATCGGGAAGTATCCGGCATAGCAAAACTCGTGAAGCTGACTTGCGCGGTTTCTTCAAAAATATAAAATTTTTATATTTTTGCTTCAGCGATCGGGGCTGCACTACCAACAACAAAGCTACCTATTTAATTCAAGTTTCTTTAGCGATTTTATTTCATTTGTGCATGAGATTTTTTTGAACTAACCACAGAGGGCGCAGAGGACGCAGAGTCTCTATAAAATATAGAAAGAGGAAAAGAGAGATGTTCACAATTCCTGCAAGGGTTGCTATAGTTACAACTGGTAGTGCTGAATTATCAAGAAAATACATACTAACTCACAAAATTAATGTTGCCAAGTACATCTAATTATTTGCTCAAAAATAGTCGCGTACCCGCGTCTCTTCTAGAGATGAAATCGCTCGCCTCGTCAGCTTCTACTGTGGCGACAACGGGGAGTGAGAACAATTTTTGTTTGGTGGATTTGGAAATTGCGGCAGGGGCGATCGCCCAAATTACTCCAGCAGGTACAAAACCTGTATCCTCCTCTGGAGATATCCCAGTTATAGATTTGCAGGGCGGCTTAGTTTGGCCTTGTTTTGTGGATATGCACACCCATTTAGACAAAGGCCACATTTGGGAACGATCGCCCAATCCCGATGGAACTTTTGCCAGCGCGATCGAAGCGGTAGGCGCTGATGCCCAAAAAAACTGGAATGCAGAGGATGTTTACCGGCGAATGGAGTTCGGACTAAAGTGCAGCTACGCCCACGGAACCAAGGCTATCCGCACTCACATTGACAGCGCGGGCGAACAGGGAACCGTTAGTTTGGGAGTATTTGAAGCGCTGCAAGCCGAATGGGGCGATCGGCTGATCTTGCAAGCAGTTTCCCTGGTTTCCCTCGACTATTACCTGACACCCGCCGGCGAAAAATTAGCCGATCGCATAGCCCAAACTGGCGGCATTCTCGGCGGCGTCGCCTATATGAATCCCGACTTAGACAAACAACTCGATCGAGTTTTTGCCTTAGCCAAAGAACGAAATTTAAACATCGACTTCCACACCGACGAAAACGACGATCCAGATTCAGTAACATTGCGGGAAGTCGCAAAAACCGCCATCCGCCATGAATTTGGGGGTCAAATAATCTGCGGACACTGCTGTAGTTTAGCCCGACAACCCTCAGATTTAGTAACAGAAACTCTGGGATTAGTCAAGCAAGCAAATATTGGCATTGTCAGCTTGCCGATGTGCAACCTTTACCTGCAAGACCGAGAATCTCAGCATACACCGCGCTGGCGGGGAGTGACACTGCTGCACGAACTCAAAGCAGCAGGAATTCCCGTTACAGTTGCTAGCGACAATTGTCGCGATCCGTTTTACGGATTTGGCGATCATGATGTTTTGGAAGTTTTTAATATGGCAGTCCGCATCGCTCATTTAGATAGGCCCTATGGAGACTGGCCCTGTGCAGTGACAAAGACTCCAGCCGATTTAATGGGATTGCCGAATTTAGGACGAATTGCAGTGGGTTTACCAGCAGATTTGATTTTGTTTAAGGCGCGTAATTTCAGCGAATTGTTATCTAGAGCGCAGGGCGATCGCACAGTTTTGCGGCAGGGCATTAAAATTGATACAACTTTGCCCGATTACCGCGAACTCGATGACTTGTTACGAATTTAAATCGGACATTTTGTACGAATATCAAGAACAGGCAAGATGCCTGTTCCACAAAAGATGAATTTTCTTTCTACTCGTTACTAGGCAGAGCCGGGGAACCAGTTAATTGAGTTTTGTGGAACGGGCATCTTGCCCGTTATTGACAATGGTGTAATATGTAGGTTTCAAAAAGCATTTAGCATTGGTATATTGTCAATTCGCCACTATTTTGATATAAATATAAAAGCTAATTTTAGTGAGGATGTTTTAAGTGAAAGCAGTTATTTTATTGTCGGGAGGGCTAGATTCCTCAACAGTTTTGTATCAAGCCAAAGCCGACGGCTGCGAGTGTTATGCTATTTCCTTTGACTATAAGCAAAGACATCGGCGGGAGTTGGAATCAGCAAGGGCGATCGCACTTTCGGCCGCGGTTAAGGCACATCAGATAGTAAACTTTGACTTGACACTGTGGGGCGGTTCCGCTTTGACGGATGATGAGATGGAATTGCCGATCGATCGCAATCTTGCAGAAATGTCCCAAAACATCCCCAGTACCTACGTTCCAGCTAGAAATACAATCTTTCTCAGCTTTGCCCTCGCCTACGCCGAAACTCTAGAAGCCGATCGTATTTACATCGGTGTCAACGCTTTAGATTATTCCGGCTATCCCGACTGCCGCCTCGATTACATCCAAGCCATGCAGGAAGTATTTCGGTTAGGAACCAAGCAGGGAAGGGAAGGAGAAGCTATTAAAATTATAACACCTTTGATCGAACTTAAAAAAACCGAAATTATTCAATTAGGCAACAAATTAGGAGTACCTTGGGAGCAAACTTGGTCTTGCTATGCAGGCGGGGAAAATGCCTGCGGCGTTTGCGATTCTTGTCGGTTGCGGCTGGCTGCTTTTGAGGAATTGGGATTGAAAGATCCGGTGCCTTATACTTAAACAGGACTTACGCACGACGCCCCAGAAACCGGGTTTTTTCGAGTCTCTTTGCTTCCGCCCGCCGAAACGGTAAAAAACCCGGTTTCTAAGCATCGCAGCGGGTGGTCAGAAACCGGGTTTTTTCGCAAGAATATATTACAGATGGCAGAAGCTGCCAAAAACCCGGTTTCTTGGGTTTTGATGGGTAAGTCCTGCATGACTAAAATTTTTAAAATTGATTCTTAGTTAGTTTGGAATCATCCGAGTGCTTATTTACCTTTCGGCTCATCCTCAACTTCCGGTTGACCCTGGTCTTCCTGTTCAAACCTAATTTCATTTTGCAGCGAATTCAATGGGACTAAAAGCTGATCAGCCATTTGCGATTTTCCTCTAGCCCTGTAGATATCTATAGCTTTCTGAAAATCTTCCACTCCACCCTGTTTTTCTCCAATTACAGCTCGCATACGAGCACGAACCATATAAGCTTCTACAAAATCAGGATTGAGATTAATTGCTTGAGTAAAAGCTTCAACTGCTTCCTTATACTGTCCTTTGCGACCGAGGTCAAATCCTTGTTCATAAAGTTCTTTAGCTTCCATCGCATTCCTTAATTTATTTTGAATCAGTAGGCTGCTTATTTGTCTTCCGGCTCATCCTCAACTTCCGGTTGACCCTGGTCTTCCTGTTCATCCTTAATTTCATTTTGCAGCGTATTCAATGGGACTAAAAGCTGATCAGCTATGTCTGATCGTCCTCTAGCCCTGTAGATATCCATAGCTTTCTGAAAATCTTTAACTCCCCCATGTTGGTCTCCAGTTCCAGTCCGAGCATAAGCACGGTAAATATAAGCTTCTACAAAATCAGGATTGAGATTAATTGCTTGAGTAAAAGCTTCAACTGCTTCCTTATACTGTCCTTTGCGACCGAGGTCGAATCCTTGTTGATAAAGTTCTTGGGCTTTCATAGCATTTCTTAATTTCTGCTGTTCATCGCGCTTGCATAAAGGATCGAGTCTGTTGACTTGACCTGATGAATCAATTATAAAGCACCCTGGTTCTTCCTGAGCAGTCGCTACAGTCTGAAAAAGAGGTAGACTAATTATTGATTGTTTTTCCCAAGTTAAAAGATATGTCTATTGAAGAGCGCCGAGGTATTGAATCTATTGACGTAAACCAAAATCTACTTCTCGTTCGCGCTCCTATTGAATTAGTGGCGCAAAAGCTTAGTAGGGCGAGACGCGCGGATGTCTGGGAACGGGATATCTACGATCGCGAAATCGAAATTACGGCCGAAAGCTATATTGTATTTCAGTTCCGAGGACATCCTTGGACGATCGTTGAGCAACTGAATCATCATCCCGGTTCCCTTGTATTTGGAGAAGGAGATGCTATCACCCTTTCCTGGTTCCTATCCACTCGCGCCATCTACTACAAATGCAGCGACACTTGCGGTTATATTGGTTATAACTGCTACGACAGAGGTGCATTTGCGGAGATGCTGTACTTTGAGGAAGAAATGGATCTCCTATTCCTCTCTGATTTTCGTGAGGTTAAAGCTGAGGACATTGACAGTGCCTTTCGCTTTACTTACGCTTTTATGCAGGAGCAAGATATATATATTCCCAACGCACATTACGAAAATGTGAAGGTTGGCGATCGCATTAATTTACGCCCCAAAGGCCCGACGTTAGATGATTTAGTACGCAGCGACTTCGAGCGAGTAGATTATCTAGGTATTCGCTAAAATATTCTCAACTAGAAAATTTCGCCACACTACTCACCCCGCTATTCTTTCGCCCTTTCCCGACATTATTTTCCCCATCCGCTGCTGCAATTCCATCTAAAGCTCGATCGCCCGCAGCCCCTTCCAACAAGTGAATTTGAAGTTGATCCAAGCGCGGCCCGGACACAGAAACAACCGTAAGTTCCACATTTTCGCCCCGCCAAACTTCCCCAGCAGCCGGCATTCTTTGCAACTGATAACTCAGAAAACCTCCGATTGTCTGATATTCGTCAGTTACTGGCAAATCCAAATTCAATATTTGATTCACATCATCTAAATTTAACTGCGCTTGCACCAAAAAAGTGCGATCGTCCAATACTTGCAAAGCAATTTCTTTGCTGTCGGGCGACTCGTAGCTGCGGCCGATAATTTCGGCAATCAAATCCCTCAGCGTCACTAACCCGGAAATGCCACCAAATTCATCGACAACTATCGCAATTTCTTCCGACGAACTCTGCATCAAAGGCAGCAATTCTCCCAGCAGCATCATCTCCGGCACAAACCTGACCGGACGCATCCAAGGTACAATTGGCGTGTCGGGAGAGAGCAAACCTTCAGCTAGGGGTTTCGCAAGTTGTTTGAAGCCAATAATGCCGATAATGTCGTCTAAAGAATCTCCCGTCACGGGATAGCGGGAATGGTTAGAAATCGCCATTTCGTCGAGCAAATTTTGAAAGGTTGCCGTCTTCGGAAGTGCGACAATGCTAGGCCTCGGCACCATTACTTCTTGTACCCAAACTTCGCCAAATTCAAAGACGTTGTTGAGCAATTCTCGCTTTTCTGCTTCCAAGCCGCTTGATTCGCTGGAAGTAGCTATAATTAATTGCAGTTCTTCGGGAGTAACCGGCCGATGCCTTAGATCGTATTCGATGCCCGCAAACCGCAAAAGCGATCGAGTAGATTGATTGAGAAACGAGACAAAGGGATTGAACAAACGGGCAATCAATAAACTTGGAGGCCCTAAAGTTCTGGCTAGCTGTTCGGAATACAGTAAGGCTACAGATTTGGGAAAGAGTTCGCCCAGTACGATTTGCAGGTAAGCTAGCAGGAAAAAAGTTACTATTGATATGCTAAAAGAATGGGCGATCGCCGACTTGATGTAAATTGGCAGTGGCAAATAGCCGATCGACATTCGCACTAGCACGGCGATCGTACTTTCTCCAATCCAGCCGAGAGCTAAACTAGAAAGAGTGATTCCCAACTGCATTGTCGAAAGCAATCGCTCAATACTTTGCTGCAAAGATTGCACAGTTAAAGCTGCAACGTCGCCAGCTTCCACTAACTGATTGATGCGCGATCGGCGTACCGTCACCATCGAAAACTCAGCCGCCACAAAAAAAGCATTGATCGCAATCAGCAACAGCACTGACAGCAACCGCGACAGCACCTCTGTCAAACTCATCGCGGGTAAATCAGATATCTCCTGCACTCTCGCCCCTAAAAGTGACACAATGCTCCCTAAAAAAACTTTATCGATCGAACCTGAGAATCCCTCTGCAGGTTTGGTCTTCTTTTATTTTACTTCGCCACTGGAATGCCAGATATTTGCAACTGAAGTTTTTGACCTGGATAATCTGTCAGCGTCAGTGAAACTTCCTTAGCATTTTCCAGCAAAGCTGTGGGAATACTCACCGTACCGTAAAACACCTGCCCGTTGGGGGGGAGTTCCGAGGGCAAATCCTCGGCAGTCGCGCTTAGGGCCCGGCCACGATCGTCAGTGACGTTCAAGAAACTGTAGAGAAACCTCACAGCTTGGGAGCCCTCATTTTTCATGCTCACGTCTAGCAGCATGGAATTGTTGCGCTGACTGGCCGCGCTCACTTCCAGAGTTATTCCCCCGTCGCGACTGTTCAGGGGAAACTTGGCGCTGGTATTTTGTGCAGCCGGTTTTTTGGCTGCGGCTGGTTTAGAGCTTGCCTTCTCTGTTTTAGTATTTGCCCCGGCCGTTGTTTTTTCGGGATCGCGACCTTCTATCCGTGCTTTGACGGTTGTGAGAATGTCTTTTTCTTTCAAAATGCTCACTTGGTCTTTGCTAGCGGTCGTTCCAGCCTTGCCACTGCCAGCATTGTTGCTGGGACGAACATCGGGTTGAGTCGTTCCTTGTAAGGCTTCGCGACCTATAGTAAATCCCCAAACAGAACTCGTCACGCCTGCTCCAAACATTAGAGCCAGCAGAATTAGAGTCAGCACTACCGTCGAATTCACTGCCATTGCCTATAAGTTTATGCCGAGTCGTAGAAACTGCTTTGTCCGGTCGATCGGCGAGAGCACATTGGCTAACAGGCGATCGGGGACTCAGCAGATCTAAAGATTTTGATTTTTGTTCTCTAGTTCTAGCACGGACTGAGAAATTATGTTATAATTCATTTTGAGTTAGGTCGAAGAAATCGATTTAACGGCAGTTGGCCGAGCGGTTTAGGCAGCGAACTCATAATTCGCCCCAGGCAGGTTCAACTCCTGCACTGCCGATTTTTAAGAACATAGGACGCTCCGCGCGCGAAAAACCCGGTTTCTTCCTAGAGGCTTGCTTACCCAAAAGCCCCTATTCTGGTAGAAACCGGGTTTTTTACGTTGTCAGTGGGCGGAAACGAAGTATTTTGCTCAGTGATGGACGCAAAAAGTGGTTTGACGCGCTACTTACAGCCCACCCTACTTAGTTTATTTAGCTGGACTTTGTTTAACAGTCAGTTTTGCCCAATCTCAAATCTCAAATCTCAAATCGTATCAACCCTTAATTAACTCCACTCCGTCGCGCCCGTCGAGCTCTTGAACGTAAACCTTAACTTGTTCTTCCTTTGCAGTCGGCAACTTTTTACCCGTAAAATCCGGCTGAATCGGTACTTCTCGGTGGCCGCGATCGACTAATACCGCTAACCAAATTTTCTCCGGCCGCCCGTAATCGTTCACCGCATTCAAAGCCGCTCGAATCGTTCTGCCTTTATATATAACGTCATCTACCAACACCACGGTTTTGCCCGTCAAATCGAAAGGAATTTCTGTTTTAGCCGGTGTCCGCATCGCAACTCGATCCAAGTCATCTCGGTAAAAGGTAATATCCAAAGCGCCCACGGATACTTTAACTTGTTCGAGCACTTCAATTTGATCTGCCAAAATTTGAGCTAAAGGCACTCCTCTACTATGAATGCCCAACAGCACTAACTCCGAGGGGTTCCCTGATTTTTCGACAATCTGGGAAGCGACGCGGGTGAGAGTGCGCCTCACTTCATCAGGGGATAAAATTTGGATAATTTTAGTCATTGGTTGCTGCGAGCTAATTGTTGGCTGTTGGCATATCGAACAATTGGAGATTTGAGATTTGAGATTTGAGATTGACTTGACAGATGAATCTGGGGGTTTGAACTCAAGTCAAAACTTTTTTTACTCCTGTCTGTGGCGGATCTCTGTCTTCTGCTGGGCTTACCCGGAACCGATGAAAAGCAGATGCTGCGATTGCAATGCTTGGAGCGCGAACAATAACAGAAATACGTTATTTATGCCTGATACTTTTAATTCAGACAATCCCCGACAATCGGTGAAAATCTGAATATAGCACACTCATCAGACAGGTCCCAGAGTATGGTGGTATCCCAC